>CAVFSQ010000059.1:0-7773 GCA_963625145.1 Bacteroidaceae bacterium
GCGCTTCACTCTCCCCCCTCGCCGAGAAGCGACGAGCACACGGCACGGCGCGACTGCTCCATCACTGCGGCGATGTTGTCGGGGCCCTGCCCCTGTGGATATACGGGGCGGTGGATGACGAGGCGCAGCGTGTGGCGCCGCACGAAGTTGAGCATGCCGCGCTGGCGCGGGAGCACCTGGAAGGAACCGTCGATGGTGAGCGGCACCACGGGCAGCTGCAGCTCGTCGGCAAGCAGGAAGGCCCCTTTCTTGAACCGCCCCACATGGCCCGTGGAGGTGCGGGTGCCCTCGGGGAACACCACCAGCGACATGCCGCCCTGCAACGTGGCGCGCGCCTGGGCTATGGTTTCCTCTATCTTCGACGCTCCGCTGCGGTCTACGAAAATGTGGTGGGCACGGGCGCACGCAAAGCCTATGAAAGGCACACGCCGCAGCGACTTCTTCATCATCCACTTGAAGTTGCGACACAAGTAGCCGTAGATCAAGAAAATGTCCATGGCCCCCTGGTGGTTGGCCACAAACACATACGACTCGCCCTCGCGCAAGTTGTCGCGCCCCTCAACCCTGACGGGAAGAAGCAGCACGCCGCACACCACGTGCGACCATATCTTGCCTGGCCAGTAGCCCCAGAAATTGCCGTTGCCAAGAATACAACCCACGCTCGTCACCACCGAAGTGAGCACCGTGGAAACCAGAAACACGGGCAGGCCCACGCACAGCTGGTAGATGTAATAGAAATTCCTCATTCGCGTTTAAGTGTTATGACATCGATAGAAGGCCAGGCGCCGAGGCGGAAAGGCATCAGAGCCTCGCCCACGCCGCCGCTGACCACGAGCCCACGACCGCCGTAGCGGTGGAGCCCCAGCCCCTCGCCGCTCCACAGCCGGCACGGGGAAAATCCCGCAACCGCAAACTGCCCGGCATGAGTATGGCCCGACAAAGTTAGCTGAATATCCGTTTGCGGCAAAACTTTTCGGCGCCATTGCCACGGATCGTGCGACGCCAGCACCTGGAACGTGCCCGCCGGAATGCCGCTCACCGCCGCCCGCAGGTTACCGTGGCTATGCAGTGGGTTGCGTCCCTCGTTCTCCGAGCCTACAACGGCCATGCTGTCGGTGCCACGCCTCAGAAACAGGTGGGAGTTGAGCAGCAGGCGCCAGCCCATGGAGCGCTCCGCGGCCTGCAGCCGTGCTATGCCGCGCTGCCTCTCGGCTTCGCTGCAGTGGATGTAGGGCAGATAGTCGTGGTTGCCCATCACAGCCACCACGCCGTCGTGCGCACGCAGGGAGGCAAGGGCAGCCCGGTGGCGCGGCAGTTCGTCAGCAGAATAGTTCACAAGGTCGCCGCCGAACACCGCCAGGTCGGCATGCTCGGCATTGGCAACCTCCATGGCGCGCCGCAACGCCGCGGGGCAGAAGTCGAAAGTGCCCACGTGCAGGTCAGACACCAGCACAATGCGGTAACCGTCGAAAGCCGCAGGGAGCGAGCGCGAGCTGAAAGTGATGCGCTTCACACCCACAGGAGCAAAGCACGCCGCCACGCCCACAGCCACAGCCAGAAACGCCACGGCAGCCGCCACAGCGGCAGCCGCCCTGCCCCACCGGAGACCGGCAGCAGTACCGCGTACCGCGGCATACAGCGCCTCGGGCACACCAACGGCAAAGCACGCAGCCAGATACACAGCCACGGCCATGCCCTGCGTAGCCACCATGTCGCCACGCCACGAAAACAGCACCGTGAGCAGCAACAGCACGGCATTGGGCAGCAGAAACAGCCGCCGCCAGCCAGCCGAGCGCCACGGCCCCATCCACTTCCTGAAAATATACAGCGCTGGAAGCGTGAGCAGGGCAACAAGCAGAACGCTTATACGAAGAATCATAACTGGAGGTTTGAGCCCAAGAACGCGCGCATCCTCTCCACCGGCAAGCCACGGCGCGAGGCATAGTCGGCAAGCTGGTCGTCGCCAATCTTGCCCACACTGAAATAGCGGGCCTCGGGATGCGCAAACATCAGTCCGCACACCGAAGCATGGGGAGTCATCGCTCCCGACTCGGTGAGCCCCACGCCCACGGCACCGAAATCCACAAGGTCGCGCAGCAGGAAGGCAATGCTCTGGTCGGGGATGGAAGGATAGCCCACCGCGGGGCGTATGCCGCGGTAGCGCGCCGCCAGCATATCGTCAACCGTGAGCGACTCGTCGGGGACATAGCCCCAGAAGCCGCGCCGTATCTCCATGTGTGCCCTCTCGGTGCCAGCCTCTACCAGGCGGTCCGACAGCGTCTGGCACAGCATGCGCATGTAGCCGTCGTCGGGATACTGGCGCTCCATGCGCGCATCGTTCGAAGCCACAAACACTCCCAGCACATCGGGCATCCCCTGCGAGGCAGGGCGTATGTAGTCGGCCAGGCAGCGGCAAAAGCCGTCGGACGAAGGGTTGTACTGCTGGCGCAGGAAAGGCAGCCGCACCATGGTGGCGCCGCCCTCAGCCTTGACAAGCACGTCGTCGCCGTCGGAATTGGCAGGGAACAGCCCGAAGCGGCACCGGAAACCGAACTGCCCGTCGGCCTCGCGCAGCAGCTGCAGGGCATCGTCGTAAAGCCGCACGGCCTCGCGCGCACGTAGCACGTCGGCATCATCGCTCCAGCTGTTTATCCACTCATTGCGGCACGAGCTGCAGCCGTGCACGCGCGTCACCGACGCAAACTTCGCCGGCAGGCCCCACGCATGGAAAAAATAGCTCCAACTGATGTAGTCCGCGATTTCGTGTACGGAATACTGCAGAGAACGTATCATGATTTATCTTTCGAAAACAATTTCTTCGGGAAAAACCTCAGAGGCGAACCCCTCGCGGGCAGAGTAAACGCAACGGCCGTTGCAGAAAGTGCGCTCTACGCGCCAAGAATAGCTGCGCCCCACAAACGGGCTCCAGCCGCATTTGCTCCTGACGTCGCCCTGCTGCAGGGCATAGCCCTCGCAACGGCGCACCATAACGAAGTCGGCAGCGTAGCCCTCGCGCAAGAATCCGCGTCCGCAGATGCCGAACACCTCGGCAGGGTTGTGGCACATGAGCCGGACTATACGCTCGAGCGTAAGCATCCCCTCGTCGTGAAGCGCAAGCATGTTGAGCAGCGAGAACTGCGCCGAAGGCATCCCCGACACAGCCGTGAACGCCCCGCCGCACTTGCGCGACAGCAGATGGGGGGCATGGTCGGTGGCCACGATGCGTATACGGCCGTCGGTAAGCGCACGCCGCAGCGCGGCACGGTCGGCAGCCGTCTTTACCGCCGGATTGCACTTAATCAAAGCCCCGAGACGGGCGTAGTCGTCGTCGCAGAACACTAGGTGAGGCACACAAACCTCGGCAGTGATGCGGCTGTCGTCGGGACTGAAAAGCTCCAGTTCGCGCGCGGTAGTGATATGAGCCACGTGCAGGCGTGCACCAGTGCGGCGCGCCAGAGCCACAGCCTGCGAGCTCGACTTGAAGCAAGCCTCGGCACTGCGTATGCGCGGATGCCACTCCACGCCGGCATCGCCGCCATGCTGCTCCTTCACCCTACGGGCGTTGTCATCAATAATGCCCATGTCTTCGCAATGGGCCACGACAGGCACGCGGCTTTCGGCAAAAATCTGTTCCAGCGCCCCAGCGTCGTCAACAAGCATATTGCCCGTAGACGATCCCATGAACACCTTTACGCCGCAGACACGATGCGCGTCGAGCGCCCGTATCTCGCCTATATTGTCGCAGGTAGCCCCCAGGTAAAAGCTGTAGTTCACCAAACTGTTGCGGCAAGCTGAGCAACGTTTGGCCTCCAGGGCTTCGGCAGAAGTGGTGGCAGGGGTGTTGTTGGGCATGTCGAAGTACGAAGTCACGCCGCCGGCAGCCGCTGCACGGCTCTCGCTGTAGATGTCGGCAGCGTCGGTCATCCCCGGTTCACGGAAATGCACGTGAGTGTCAATCACCCCCGGCAGCACATAAGCCCCGCAGGCATCTATAACCTCGTCGGCCCCGGCACACGAAGCCGAAGGCCCAACGGCAGCAATGCGCCCGTCTTCAACAGCAATGTCGCCTTCGGTGACACTGCCCTCGTTAACTATAAACGCATTTCTTATAATGCTTATCACGCCTTATTGTTTTTTCGTTTTACTGAATTTACCGCAGATGCTGTCGAGCCGCAGTTTCAGCACCCCGAACACGGCCTCGCCGAAAATCGAGCTGTTCATTTTGCTGGTGCCCAGGCGGCGGTTCACAAACACCACCGGAACTTCCTCAAGTTTGAAGCCCATCTTTACAGCCGTGAACTTCATCTCAATCTGGAACGCGTAGCCCTTGAAGCGCACCGCGTCGAGGTCGATGGTCTCGAGCACGCGGCGCGACCAGCACACGAAGCCCGCAGTGGTGTCGTGCACTTTGATGCCCGTCACGGCACGCACGTACTTCGAAGCGAAATAGCTCATCAGCACACGCCCCATGGGCCAGTTCACCACATTCACCCCGCTCACATAGCGCGAACCCACCGCCACGTCGGCGCCACGCTTGATGCAGGCTTCGTAGAGGCGCGGTAAATCGGCAGGAGCATGGCTGAAGTCGGCATCCATCTCAAAAACGTAGCTGTAGCTGTGGTCGAGGGCCCATTTGAAACCTGCTATATAGGCGGTGCCCAACCCCTGCTTCCCGCTGCGTTCCATAATGTCGAGCCGCTCGCGAAACTCGCTGCCCATGAGCCGCTTCACGATGTCAGCAGTGCCGTCGGGCGAACCGTCGTCAATCACAAGGATATCAAACCGGTGTTCCTGAAGAGCAAACACGGCCCTTATTATTGCCTCAATGTTTTCCCGCTCGTTGTATGTGGGGATAATTACAAGACTGTCGCTGGAGTCCATCTGTTTCATATTTTTGTCGTTGTGACATTGTCGATGGCGAGCTTTTCGTCATCCGTTAGCAAAAGTAATGATTAATTTCAAGAAAAGCGCCACGCACCGCTGCGAAATACAGAAGCACACCGCAAGCACCTCCGCAGGCTTCACTTCGACTTCGGCATCTCGATGCGGAAAACAGTGCCCTTCCCCACTTCCGACGCCAGCACGTAGATGCGCCCGTGGTGGTATTCCTCCACTATGCGGCGGGCAAGCGAGAGGCCCAGGCCCCAGCCGCGCTTCTTAGTGGTGTAGCCGGGCATGAACACCGAATTGAAGTTCTTGCGAGGGATGCCCTTGCCGGTGTCGCTCACGTCGATGAGCACCTTCCCCGGCACGTCGTCAACGCGGAACGACAGAGTGCCGCGGCCGCCCATGGCATCCATGGCATTCTTCGAAAGGTTTTCCACCACCCACTCGAAGAGAGCCGAATTCATGCTCACGTTGATGGTCTCGCGGGTATACAGCTTCACGACCTTCACATAGGCCGACGCCCGGCGCGACATATAGTCCACAGCCCTATCGAGAGCCGCAACTATGTTCTGCGTCTCGAGCTCCGGCACCGAACCTATCTTCGAGAAACGCTCGGCAATGAGCTGCAGGCGCTTCACGTCCTTCTCCATCTCGGGTATCAGTGGGCTTTCGGCATACGTCTCCTTGAGAATTTCGGTCCAGGCCATAAGCGAGGAAATGGGAGTGCCAAGCTGGTGGGCAGTCTCCTTCGAAAGCCCCACCCACACCTTGTTCTGCTCGGCGCGCTTTGAGCTCATCAGGGCAAAGACCGCCACCACAGCAAACACCAGCACCACCCCGAGCTGCACAAATGGATAGACGGCAAGGCGCGCAAGCATCGAACTGCGGCCGTAGCATATATCAAGGTGGCTTTGAGGGGCAAGGGCGGCTTCGCTTTCGTCCACTGCGTTAATCCCCACGCTATTGCCGGCGCTCTTCCACTCCATGGCCAGTTGCCGCAGCGATTCCACCGAGTCGCGGCGCTCATGCTTCGAAAGTTGCACGTTGCGCGACATGGCAGGGTGCCCCGCGTCGTCGAGCACCACTACGGGAATCGTGTTGTTGCCGTTTATCACCTTGAGCACAAGAGCCAAATCAGTAGTCTCGTCGGCACGGTTGAGCGAGCGCATGGCCTCAGCCCAAATTTCCATACGCTCGTATTCCTCGCGCTCCATGTCGACGACAAGAAGATGCGACACCACCAGCGACGCCACGGCTATGAGAAGAGCCGCAGCCACAAGGGCAATCTTTACACGCTTAATTTTGTCAAGCCACTGCATACAGAATGATAACGCACAGGCCCTGCATTCTATTGCCTGCCCCCCCTGCGGGCACAACAAAAACTTTATCAGGAAAACTTCATGCGCACAGCGTCGGAATTCCTTGCGCACAGCCGAAACACAATGTGCCTTACAATTTCCGCGGCACTGCCCTTGTTTTGTATCTTTAATCTTTCTGCACATTATTTGTGTCATTAAATTTTGAAGGTACAAAATAAATCCTCACCTTTGCTGCAGTTATCACACATGTTAAACCATACAACAAACAAGGCCATGAAGAAATCAACGCTTGCAATTGTACTGACATTGATGACCTGCATCAACGCATCGGCTCTAAGTTATGAGGAATCGCGCACACGCTCCTGGTATCTCACCGACAAAATGGCATACGAACTGAACCTCTCGCAGAAGCAATACGACAAAGTCTTCGAGATAAACATGGATTATTTCCTCAACATAAACTACCCCAGAGACATCGACGGACCGTATTGGCGCTACCGCAACGAGGACCTCGGCTACGTGCTCTTCGACTGGCAGTTTTCGCGGTACAGGGACATAGAATATTTCTACCGCCCGCTAATATGGCGTTCAGGAGTATGCATAATGACTACCTACGATTTCTACGACCGCGGGGTCTACTACTTCGCACGCCCTGCAATATACGGCACCTACCGCGGCGCAAGCTGGGCACACCGCCCCAAGCACAGCCCCTACAGAAAAATGACATTTAGCGCCAACATGGGCTTGCGCGACCGCTACCAGGATAGAGGACACGGATACTACTTCCGTGGCGGACAGCGCACCGACGCCCCTCCCTTCAACGGCAACGACTACGGCAAGCGCAACAGCTTCCAAAACCGATGCCCAGAAGGATCACGCAATTCCGAACCGAATTTCGGCAACAACCCGAAGCAGTCGCCCAACGCCAACCGCAACCGGGTGCAAACCGAAGGCCGCAATTACAGAGATATGGACAGGAACAACAGCGACAGAAACAACGACTGGAACAAAGGCAGGAACAACGATAGGACAAACAATTCGACGCGCCAAAACCCAACTAACAACTACCGGGTGAATTCCAATTACCGCAATTCCGGCAGCAATTCAGGCAATAATTTAGGCAACGGCAGCTTCCGCCCCAAAACCGAATCAAGTTCAAGCAGCCGCATCAACGACAGGCAATCGTCCAACGTAGGCACAACTCCGGCAAACTACAATCGCCGAAGCCACACGAACACGAGAATCCAAAACAGTTCCTCGAATTCGAGAAACAACTCAAGCCGTACTGCACCTACGCAAAGCAGTTCGGAAAAAGTAAAAGCCCCGACAAGAACGCAGGCACCGTCAACACCCGCCGCCAACAACACGCGCACACGCTCGTTCGGGCAATAAGCGCAGACGCAGAGCAAAACAAAACTGCGGCGAGCCTTTTCGGAGGAGCGCCGCAGTTTCTTGTTTATGAGTTTCGCTTAAAACATTGCATTCTTGGGAGTACGCGGGAAAGGTATCACGTCGCGAATGTTCTGCATACCGGTAACAAACAGGATAAGACGCTCGAAGCCAAGCC
>CAVFSQ010000060.1:0-7741 GCA_963625145.1 Bacteroidaceae bacterium
GTTCTACGATGCCTTCAGCCAGAGAGCCGTAGGGCCGCAATTCCACTTGTTGCGATGTCAGGTAGCTGCGCGTTTGAGGTGTGATTTTGCGCGAGTCTGCGAATAGCATCGTGCGTTTTTCGGAAACCAGCAAGTAGGCCACGAACACCGGATTGCATTCCACGTCAGTGCCGCGGAGGTTCAGTGTCCACGCTATGTCGTCGAGGGCCGTCACCAGCAATGTGTCGCACTCTTCGGCACGTGCCTCGGTCAGCAGACGCCCAATCTTGCTGCGGCAGCTTTCGCCGGCATACTCCATGGGATGAACTTCAATAGGGGAGAGGGGCAGTTCGGGGCGGTCGGACCATATTTCCTCGAATGGGTCGCCGCAATTCGCAAAACCGATGCCGGCACGTCCGAGGCGTTGCAATATCGCTTTGAAGCTGTCCTGTGTCAGCACTTTCCCGTCGGCTCCTGCAGTGCTGCCAGCGGCGAGCACGGAAACCAGCCATTCTTCGATGCTCGGGGTGCCGGGCATGTCCTTTTTCATGAGTTCGAACGGCGTGCCTTCAAGTTGTTCGGCAGCGGCGAGGAAATACCGCGAGTCGGTCCACAGCGCCGCTTTATCGGTGGTCACCACTGCGGTGCCAGCTGAGCCGCTGAAACCTGAAATCCATTGGCGTGCTTGCCAGTGCAACGGGGTGTATTCGCTCATGTGCGGGTCACTCGAGGGGATTATGAAGGCGTCAAGACCTTTGCTTTTCATGTATGCGCGCAACTTTCCGACGCGCGAGTGTATTGTTTCGTTGTATTTCATTGATGGTATCAGCTATTGTGATGCTAAGTTACGAATTATATTTATGCCAGCATTCCAATGTCGCTGAAAATTTGCATAGGCGCGCGGTTGTACCGGCTGATCACGTGCTTTGCCGTAGGAAAAAATGTCTGTTGCTTTTTAATATGTGCTTTGGTATTTAAAAAGTAAAGCACCTTTTTTCGGGCGTTTTTGTGCCGTTGGAAATCAAATGGTTGCACGGTGATTGCTTTCTGCCTCCCCCAAAACGAAGCAGGGTAGTGTGGTTCAATGCACTGGTATATAGCTTTCTATACCGATGCTTGCCGCAGTGCCGGACTGCCTTGCAATAGTGGAAGTAAGATGCACTAGGAATGCGGTGTTGTGTAAAAATGGGTAAAAACAAGTCAGTTTTACTGAAAATCTTGCTATTTTTGCCATGCAATTTCGAAATTATGTCGGAAACTCAGAATAGTTCCAAAATTATAGACGTGCAGAAAGTGCTTGCTTCCAAGATGGGCAGCAAGGTGCGTTTCGTGCCGAAGTTTGTGCTGAACTGGCTTCGCAAAATCCTGCACGAGGACGACATCAACGCGTATCTCGAAGAGAGCAAGGATATCAAGGGCGTGGCGTGGCTCGATTCCACGCGCCGTTATCTTGACATGCGTATCACCATAGAGGGTGAGGAAAACTTTCCTGACCCCGAATCAGGCCCCTATACCTTTGTCTGCAATCACCCCCTCGGCGGTCCCGACGGTATAGGCATCGGTGCCGTGCTTGCCGACCATTACGGCAGCAAACTGAAATATCTCGTAAACGATTTCCTTCTGTTTCTGCCGGGGCTGAAGCCTCTCTGCATCCCTGTCAACAAGACAGGAGGGCAGAGCCGCAATTTGCCACGCCTCGTGAGAGACGGCTTCGAGAGTGACGATAACATACTGATGTTTCCGGCAGGGCTTTGCTCGCGGCGGCGCGGCGGCGTGATTCACGACTTGCGGTGGAAGAAGACTTTCATCGTGCACAGCGTGGCCACCAAACGTGACGTCGTTCCCATGCACTTCAGTGGCAGGAATTCCAACCGCTTCTACCGTATTGCAAGGTTGTGCGATATTTTCCACTCTCCGGTGAATTTCGCCATGATCTTCCTTGCCGACGAAACATACCTCAACCGCCACAAACATTTTACGCTGAAAGTGGGGAAGCCCATACCATGGCAGACTTTCGACCGCTCGAAGACTCCTGCCGAGTGGGCCGAGTACGTGGAAAGTATCTGCTACAGCCTCTGAAATGCGAGACGCAATCCCATCAAAGAATATCAACCCTATAATGGAAGAAAAAATAATCGATCCGGTTCCAAAGGAACTCCTTCTCAAAGAACTCACTCCCGACCGTTGTCTGCGTCATACCAACAAGCGGTCAAACGAAATATATGTGGTCACCTACCAGAACGCTCCCAATGTGGTGCGCGAAATAGGGCGTCTGCGCGAAATAGCGTTCCGCACCGCCGGCGGCGGCTCGGGCAAGGCATGCGACCTTGACGAGTTCGATACCATGGAAGTGCCCTACCGCCAACTCATAGTGTGGAACCCCGAAACACAGGAAATATTGGGTGGATACCGCTATCTGCCCGGCTCGCTTTTCAAGTTCGGCCAGAACGGGCAGCCCATTTTGGCTACAAGCCACATGTTCCATTTCTCCGAAAAGTTCATCAAGGAATATATGCCCTACACCGTTGAGCTCGGACGCTCGTTCGTGGCTGTGGAATACCAGAGTTCGCGTCCCGGTTCGCGCGGACTATTCACTCTTGACAACCTTTGGGACGGCCTAGGGGCACTCACGTTCCTCGTCGAAGGCATGAAATACTTCTTCGGCAAGATGACCATGTATCCGTCATTCGACCGTAAGGGACGCGACATGATACTCACCTTCCTGCAGAAATATTTCGGCGACAAGGAAGACCTCGTAACGGTGATGAACCCGATAGAAGTCGAAACCGATCCCGAATACCTGCAGTCGCTCTTCACCGGCAACAACTTCAAGGAAGACTACCGCATTCTCAACGGCGAAGTGCGCAAGCTCGGCTTCAACATTCCGCCGCTCGTGAACGCCTACATGGGACTGAGCCCCACGATGCGCATGTTCGGCACGGCTATAAACGACACTTTCGGCAATGTCGAGGAAACGGGAATACTGATTGATGTCGATGAGATTTTCGAGGAAAAGCGCCTGCGTCACATCAATACCTTCGTGCAGCACAATCCAGATTCGCTCAACATACTGCGCGATGTGCTCAAGGCTCCTGGCAACAAGCGCAAATAATCCAGTAATTATAGAAATAACAATAATAACAAATCACTTGAATCGCAATATGATGAAACGTAGTTTTGCGGCGCTTTCGCTGCTTGTCTTTACGGCACTTGCGTGCTGTGCACAGAGTAAAGGTACGGTTGTGGACATTTGGCCCGACGGCCTGCCCAACACCAACGGCGTGGACATAACCAAGCCCTACAACGACGCCGAGCGCAACTATAAGCCGCAAATGACGGTATACCTGCCCGACAAGGCCAAAGCCACGGGTCAGGCAGTGCTCTGCATCCCTGGTGGCGGTTACGGTACAGTGTGCTATGATACCGAAGGCTACAACTGGGTTCCGTATTTCATCGAACACGGAATCGCCGTAGCTGTGCTCGTCTATCGCCTTCCCTACGGGCAGTCGGCTGTGCCTGGAAGCGATGCAATGGAAGCCATGAGAATACTGAGGCGCAATGCATCGAAATGGAACATCGATGCGTACAAAATAGGCGTTATGGGCCACAGCGCGGGCGGACACCTGTGCGCAACCGTTGCCACACACGCCACAGGCGACGCGCGCCCCGACTTTCAGATACTCATGTATCCCGTGATTACCATGGACAAGACTTTCACGCATAAGGGCACCCACGACAGCCTTATCGGAACTGAGCCTTCGGCCGAAGTGGAAAACTACTTCAGTATGGAGAAGCAGGTGAAGTCCGGACAGTCGCCCGCCATAATATTTGTGGCTTCCGACGACGGAATCGTGGAAGTCGACAACAGCATAGTCTACTATCAGGCTCTCAAGAAAGCCGGCGTGCCCGCAGCGTTACACATCTACCCTTCTGGCGACCACGGATTCAGTTGCCACGAGAACTTCAAGTGGCACGACTGCGAGATGAACGACCTTTTCAAGTGGCTTGACGATTTGAATAACAAAAAGTAAGATGAAAAAGATATTTGCTACTGCAGCCCTTGTATTGGCTGCCGCTATCAGCACGTTCGCGCAGAAAACGTTTACCGTGGACGTATGGCCCGATGGCCTTCCCAATACCAACGGCATGGATATTGCAAAGCCCTACAACGATGCCGAGCGCAACTTCAAGCCGCAGATGTTTGCATTCCTGCCCCTTGCCGACAAGAATACCGGGCGTGCCGTGGTATGCCTTCCCGGCGGTAGCTATTGGACGCTTGCAATCGACAGCGAGGGAAAAGACTGGGCCGAATTCTTCAACTCGCAAGGAGTGGCACTCTTCGTGCTTACCTACCGCATGCCCAACGGCTATACTTCTGTGCCCGAGAGCGATGCCTACGAAGCAATACGCATAGTGCGCCGCAATGCAAAGGAGTGGGGCGTTGACACCTCAAAAGTGGGAATCATGGGTCACAGCGCCGGCGGGCATCTGTGCTCTACCGTGGCCACACATTCGGTTGGCGATGCACGCCCCGACTTCCAGATTCTCCTTTACCCCGTAATATCCATGGATTCGACCATAACCCATGCCGACTCGCGCAAGAACCTGCTCGGCGAAAACCCCAAGCTCGAGGTCAACAATGCCTACAGCAACGAACTGCAGGTTAAGCCCGGGCAGTCGCCCGCAATTCTCTTACTGAGCAACGACGACTGGTGTGTGATGCCCGAGAACTCGGTGCGCTACTATCAGGCGCTCAAGCGCTGCGGTGTGGATGCCTCCATGCATATTTTCCCCAGTGGCGGCCACGGCTTCGGCGCAAGCAAAGATTTCCGCTACCACAAGCAGATGTGCGACGAACTGGCCGAGTGGTTGAAGCATCTGAAGTAACCGACATAAACACTAAACACTGCTTGTGCAGCGAACCCTACAGCTGGCGGCCGCAAACCGCCGGTTTGTTTTTGCGGGGCAGCAGGCTTTGCGGCTATACTGCAAAGATACTGCAGATTCATTTGCGGAATTTTTAGAGAATTGCTTGCATATATCAAGTATTTTAGAGTATTTTTACTCGTGCTTATCAACGGAATTTTAAATGAAAAATAGAACTCAAATCACTAAAAGGCTGTTAGTGTTGCTGATGATCATGGCCATTGCCCCGAGCGTAGCGCTGGCCGGCACGGAGTCCATAGGCAACCGGCAAATAGCATTGACAGTGGATGACAACGGCAATGTGGTGTCGCTGAAAAATTTGGTGGAAAATAAAGAATTGATAGATACCTTGCTGCCGCCGGAACGACTATGGCAAGTGCATGAGCCTAACGGCCGCCTTGCCGATTTCGGGGTGAACCGCGTGGCTGTCAGCAAGCTTAGCGGCACGGCTTTGCAGGTAGTGTGGAGTGGCGACAGCGGGTTTGAGTTTACGGCCACCATCGAAGTGGATAAGGAACAGCCTTTGGCATATTGGAGCATGAAGATGAAAGGTGTGGCCCGGCGCGACTTGGTGGACGTGGAATTCCCGATTGTGGCTCGGTTGCGCAATTTGGGCGACGAGGAGTTGGCTGTGGCCACATGGCTCGGTAGTGTGGACAAAAACCCGCGGCGAGGTATAAGCGACACAAATCCGGTGAAACGAATGACGTGGAGCAGCCCGGGGCCGTTGTCAATGCAGCTGATGGCTTTGTGCAGCAAGGCAACAGGCGATATGCTTTATTTTTCGTCGCAAGACACACTGGCCAACATCAAGGAATATCATCTAGCACTTACTGCCAACCACACATGTTTCTCGGTGATGAACCTGTTGCCTTACCCCACGGGTAAAGACGAAGTGTCAGTGCCCTACAAGGCTGTGATTGGCACGATGAAAGGCGACTGGCTGACGGCAGCCGAGCTTTACCGGGAATGGGGTTCAAAACAGCATTGGTGCAGGGAAAGCCGCCTGAAGCGTGGTATGCTGCCCAAATGGGTGACGCAAACGGCGCTGTGGGTGTGGAACCGCGGCTACTCTGACAACGTGCTGACCGAGGCACTCGACGCGCAGCATCGGCTGAAACTGCCGGTCAGCGTGTTTTGGCACTGGTGGCATGGATGTTCGTACGATGAGGGCTTCCCCGACTATCTGCCGCCCCGCGAGGGCGCACAACGCTTTACCGATGCTGTGGCAAAAGCTAAACGCAAAGGTGTGAACGCTATAGTGTATATGAACTCGTTTCAGTGGGGAAACACCACGGAGAGCTTTAAGCGGGAACACGCCGCCGACTATGCCGCAAGGGGGCACAACGGATGTGATTTCTCGGTAGTGGCAAACATTTTCACCGGACGCGGTATAACGCCCATGTGCCTGGGTACCAGGTTCTGGCAAGACAAATATGCCTCGAAAGCCGACACCGCGGTAAACAACTATGGGGTGAGCGGTGTGTATATGGACCAGGCCTGCTCGAATCTGCCATGCTATGTGAAGGATCACGGACACGTGCTTGGCGGCGGTAATTCGTGGGTGAATGGCTTTGGCGAAATGACAAGAAAAATCCGCGCTGGGGCAAAAGGCAAGCAAGTGGTGCTTGGCGGCGAGGGATCTGGCGAAGACTGGATTCCGTATCTCGACCTTTTCCTGACGCTTGAGGCAAGTCGCGAACGATATTTGGGCGTTGGCGGCGTGGAAACCATTCCGCTTTACCAGGCTGTCTATCATGACTATGCCATAACGTTTGGTAGCTACTCCTCGCTCACCTACCCGCCCTACGATGACAAATGGCCCGACAAGTATCGTCCGGCCAATAGGGAGAAGCCGCTGCCCGAAAAATACAACAGCCAGTTCAGAATGGAGCAGGCCAAGGAATTTGCATGGGGCATGCAACCAACCATAGCCAATTACCATAAGTTCCTGAACGATTGCCGTGGCGAGGAAGTGGCGTTTTTGATGAAACTTGCCCGAGTGCGGCAGCGTGCCTTGAAGTATCTGCTCAATGGCGTGTTTGTGCGCCCGCCCCAATTCCCCATACCTGAAGAGAACATAGATATATCGCAAATATCGATATATGCAGGGCGAAGCGGCAGCACGGTCAAGGAGTTCAGCAAACCTGTGCCGGTGGTGTGTGTGGGCGCATGGCGGTCGTCTGACGGCTGTTTGGCAGTTGCTATGGCAAACATAAGCAAAAGCGTTGCCGTGCCTGTGAAGTTTGACATCAACACGGCCGACTATGGTATGCACGGAAAGTGCAAAATATTCAGAATCAACGATAAACCGCGTCGTAAAATAGGCGCTAGCGGTGCTGACGGCGTGGCACACATCGATACGTCGATAGCTCCCAGCGACGCTTGGATTCTAGAGTTTGTGCCCGAAAAGTGAGACGTTTTCACTTTGCCGCGAAAACGCGCTCTAACCCCATTTTGCGTTTTCCCTTAAACCGCTATATTTAAGGCGCTTCCGTCATTTAGGTAAATTTTATTGTTAAATAATATTAAACCTCTAATTATGAATAGATTAGATAGATACAAAATCTTGATTAATCACCTTAAAAGTTTAGGGGTGATTGAGAACCAACAAGACTTGGGCCGAAAAATGGGGTACAAAAACTCATCTGCGTTCTCGCAAGTTATTAACGGCAAAGCAAGTGAACCTAAATTGTTTATCCAAAAGCTAAAGGAAATCTACCCCGACCTCAATACCAACTGGCTCATGACTGGCGAGGGCGAAATGATTAAGGGCAGCAATAATGTAGTGCAATACGGCAGCAACGTAAACACTACTGGTGACAACAACCACATT
>CAVFSQ010000061.1:0-7709 GCA_963625145.1 Bacteroidaceae bacterium
ACGGGAGCAAGCGGTTATGTTTGTTGGCCTCCTTCGGAGACCTCATAGCCGGTTGTTAGTGTGTGCCGCTTGGGAGCGGCTCTGCATCCCCGAAGGGGGTGAACTAACATAACCTAGGGTGACCAACGGGAACCCTAGGACAGGAACGATAGAGAAATCGTCCTCGAAGAGGGTGAACACAGGCGGCTAAGACATACACCAGCAGCTATGCCGGTGCGAGGGTCTCAGTCGAAGGTACCATTCGACTAAGCAAACAACACTAATTCAACGAATTACACTATCATGCTAAACCTTCTGTTCAAGTTGTTTTCGTTTTTGCAAAATCGCGACTGCGTAAACCGCTGAAAATGAAACCTTTCCGAAAACGCTGTGTAAAATTTTTTACACCAAACGAAAATCGCCGCCCCGCCATAACCCCGCCAAACAAGGCGCGAACCGCCCAATCCGCGCGGCATTTGTGCCCATTCGTCCCCATTCGTCCGATTTGTGCCTATTAGTGTGTTTGTTCTTGCCGCATGCGCTTCCGGCGCAAAGCCTTGCAGTTTTTCGGCTGCGGTATATCGTTTTTTATAGAAAATTAGCATTTAGACTATTGTAAAGTAAGGTTTTTCGTTGTAACTTTGCATTGGAAGTCAAAAACGAGAAAATTCCCGTTTTCAGTATATCGGGGCGATTTTCTGCTAAAGCGTGCGGCGGTAATTATATATTGTTTACCTTTGTAGGCAGAAATCTATTATACGGAAGGGCGCATGAACAGCAACGCAGATAGGGGGAGCGCAAAGCTCAGCATCATCATTCCGGCCTACAACGAGGGCGGGAACATAGCCGAGGTGCTTGCCCGTGTGTGTGCCGTACGTTTGCCTTACGGCATAGGCAAGCAGGTGATTGTGGTGGATGACGGATCGGCCGACGACACCGCGGCGCGCGTTGCCCGCTTTACGGACGAGCATCCCCAGCTGCCCGTTACGCTGCTGCGCCACACCGTAAACCACGGGAAGGGGCGTGCCATACGCACAGCGCTCGAAGTGGCCGACGGTGACTTCATCATCATTCAGGACGGCGACCTGGAACTCGACCCCGGCGACATCGCCCGACTGCTGAAATGCATGGTCGACGGCAAATACATGGCCGTCTACGGATCGCGCTTCCTCGACAGCCAGAACAAAAGCCTCTACCGCAGTTTCTATCTCGGGGGGCGCCTGGTGTCGCACATCGCCAATCTGCTCTACCGCCAGCACATCACCGACGAGCCCACCTGCTACAAACTGGTGCGGGCCGAAGTGATGGAACGCATCACCCTGCGCTGCGAACGCTTTGAATTCTGCCCCGAAATCACCGCCAAAATATCGAAGCTCGGCATCAAGATTCACGAAGAGCCCATCCACTATTCGCCGCGCTCGCTCGAGCAGGGCAAGAAACTGAGGTGGACCGACGGCGTGGAGGCCGTGTGGACGCTGCTGAAATACCGCTTCACAAACTGAATATTTCTTTCGAACCAATGGACAAAAACAACAAAGGGCCCGCAAGGTTCGGGTTCGGGTGGTGGGTGAAGAACATTCTCATTGCCGCCGCCGTGTATATGCTATTTCCCTCGCTTCTGAAATCGAACGACGGATATTCATGGCTTCTGCAGGGCTACGTGAGGGACAACCTCACCGCCATCAGGCAGCTTGAAGGATGCAATGCCGACCAGAAGCTGGAGTCGCGCCTGGGCTACGACTATGCCTTTGTGGAAATGGTGCGCCGCATGACGCCCGACAGCGCCGTGGTGTACTGGCCCTCGCGCACCGATTTCACGTCGAAGTCCGAGGGATGCCCCTACACCTTCTCGGGCAACCTCTGCGACAAACTCTCGGCCGTGCGCTTCCTCTATCCACGCCGCGTGGTGGTGGAGCAGGAGATGGGGAAGACGTCGTGGAGCCGACGCCTCACCCACGTGGCCGTGGTGAACGGCCGCAACCGCGAACTCGTGCCCTATGCCACCAGTCAGCAGATGCAGCTCTGTGTGCTGCCTACCGATTCTGTAGAGGCGGCAAAAATGTTTAATGGAAAACAATAGCCATGTATGCAATAGGAATTCTTCTGGTATTTCTCGTGGGATACCTCACGGTGTTCAACCTCTCGACCCTCACTTCGCGCCTCGAACGCATAGGGCTTGCCTTTCCCGTGGGGATGGGTGTGGTTACGGCTGTCATGGCCCTTATGGATATCTGCGACATTCCGCTTGCCGCCCCGCAGCTGCTTGCCGCCGATGCCGTGCTTGCCCTGGCGCTGGCTGCAGCGCTCGTTCCGAAAAGAAAGAAAGTGGTCCAGGCGCTCTGCCGTCCCGTGGATTTCGGGGGCTTCAACTTCGTGTGGCTGTTGCTGCTGGCCGTAGTGGTATGGATTGAGTATGCCAACTTCCAGAAGTGCATGTTCTTCCCCACCTACGACCGCGACTCGCTTGCGGCGTTCGACACCATGGGCTTCGTGGCGGCACAGGAGCATACCTACGGCGCCATGAGCATCTTCACCGGCGACTACATGCCCGGCATCCACGCTCCCGGCAGCCCCATTGCCTACTATCCGCTGGTGCAGCTGGCCTATACATACGTATATGCCCTCGGCGCCGAGACGTCGAAGATAGTTCCCGCACTTACATACCTGTCGTTCCTCGTGGCGTTCTACGGGGCGCTGTCGCGCCTCACCAGCCGCACCGCTGCCATGGCTGCTACATTCTTTTCTTTGCTTGCTCCCGAAATGCTTGCGTTTTCGTCGCTTTCGAGTACAAATGTGGTGAATGCCGTGTATGCCTCGTTGGGGCTGATTTATGTGCTGTGGTGGAAGGAAAGTGGTGAAACGCAGCGCCTTGCGCTGGGTGCTCTGCTACTGGCAATCAACGTGTGGAGCCGTGCCGAAGGTCTGGCATTTGTGCTTGCCGCTGGGGTGCTGGTGCTCTACGCATGTCTGCGGACGCGCAAATGGAAGCCCTTGGCAATCATAGCTTCGTGCGCGGTGCCCGTGGTGCTGTGGCAGGTATACACGCGCGTGTTCGGCATGACACTGGAGTCGGCGGTGATAACCCATCCTTATTTCGATGGTGAAAAACTGTCTACGGTTGCTGGCGGCGCGTGGGCGCTGCTCACCAACACGGCATACTACGGGTGGACATTCCCCGTGCTGCTGGCGGCTGTGCTGGCCGACGCGTGGTTTATGGTCCGCCGCCGCAACGGCGATGCCGCAAAGCTTTTCGCTATAGTATGCGCTATGGTGCTTTATTTTGCAGTGCTTTACCAGATTGACTACAAGTGGGACAGCATCAGCAACGTGCTCAGCTACTCGGCAAAGCGCTTCATGTTCTGCTTCGTGCCCCTGGCGTGGTATTTCGTGGCAACCAGCGGTCCCGTGAAGGGCTTGATGACGAAGTTTGACGCGTGGATGTCGAAGTGACGGGTTGCGGCAAACCTTCCGGCGTAAGCGGTTTCGCCCCGAAAAGCCGCACTAGAAAAATTCGGTGAAACATTCGGCGCCCAGATACCTCGTGTAGGCTACCTTCATGAATTCCATGCACTCGGCCAGGTTGCGGCTGTCACCGTCGTATCCGTTAGCCACAGCGAGCATGCGCGTTGTGGCGGGCGACATCTTGGTGCGCTCGTTGTCGCTTGTGGGAGTGCCTATGCCTCCTGCGGCATCGCGGTAGACGGGCATCCCCGCAATGTTGAGCGTGCCGCGACCTATGCCTTCGTAGGGCTCGCCTTCGCGCCCTATGCCCAATACAATGGCGTCGCCCTGGATTTTGTCGTAGTCGAAGCACCCCACGCTGTAGCCGTAGCCGATGCTAACGAGGTTGCCAATGTCGACGGCCGTGTTCACGGTCCAAAGTTCCTTGCCCTGCAGTATGCGCCTCAACAGTTGCTCGTTCGAGGGGCGGTAGCGCGAAGGGTCCTTGCCGCAGGCCTTGTAGGCGGCGCGCGTGGCGGCAATGCCGCTTATCTGCTTTATGGTGTCGACGGTGTAGCGCTCCTTCAGTTCGGCAGCCTTGCGGCGTATCTCGTTCCAAAGTTCTTCGCTGTAATCCGTATTGGTGAATTCGGCATACAGGGCACCGCCCTTGAAACCGGGGCATGCACGGCGTATGTCGTCCGAAATCATGATAGTTTTCTTTTCCATGCTTCTGTAAGAAAAAGTGCGTTTGCACTGCAAAGATGCACGTTTTTTGCCCTACGGCGTATGCCGGTGCGGCGTTTCGGCATGCCGGGAAATGCCGCAGGGGGGAGCGCGGCATGAAATTGAATACCGCCGGAAAGTTATTTGCTAAGCGTTATTTGCAATTTTGCACGGAAATGCGTAACTTTGCATGGAAATAGAGCGTTAACACATTACTACTTATGCGTGAACTAACTTTTATGGAGAAATTCTTTCAGTCGCACGCCTTCATGCTGAACCACTTGAATGCTCCAGTGCAGCGTTCGCTGATGGACAAAATCGACTGGAGTCACAGAATGATTGGCATACGGGGCCCGAGAGGCGTGGGCAAAACCACATTCCTGCTGCAATATGCACGCGATCACTTCGATCCGCAATTCAAGCAGTGCCTCTACATCAGCATGAACAACTTCTACTTCCAGGGGCGAGGCATCGTGGAGTTTGCCGAAGACTTCGTGAAGTATGGAGGCCGGGTGCTGCTGATTGATCAGGTTTTCAAACAGCCCAACTATGCCGAAGAGCTGGTGGAGTGCTACCGCCGTTTCGACAAGTTGCACATCGTCTACTCGTTGTCGTCGGTAATGCCGCCCGACAACGAGGCGCAGCGTGAACTTAACCGAATCAGCGACGTGTATGTGCTCCACGGATTCTCGTTCCGCGAGTTCGTGAATTCGCAGACTGGGCTTAACTTCCGCTCGTACAGCCTCAACGAAATACTTGAAAGCCACGAGCAGATACTGAAAACCATTTTGCCGAAGGTACGGCCGTGGAACTATTTCCAGGACTATCTGCACCACGGATACTATCCGTTCTTCCTCGAGACGCACAACTTTACCGAGCAGCTGCTCAAGTCAATCAACATGATGATTGAGGTTGACATCCTGTTCATAAAGCAAATCGACCTCAAGTATCTGGCACGCATAAAGAAACTCTTCTATCTGCTGGGAATGGAAGGCATCACGTCGCCCAACGTTACGAAACTTGCCAACGAGATTGGCACGTCGCGCGCAACGGTGATGAACTACATCAAGGACCTTGAGGAGGCCCGGCTCGTGAACCTTGTGTACCACGAAGGCGAGGAATTCCCCAAAAAGCCCGTGCAGATAATGATACACAACACCAATCTGCTCTACGCCATAAGCTCGCGCAGCGCCGACGAGCAGGAAGTGATGGAAACCTTCTTTACCAACAGCGTGTGGCGCCACCACTCCGTGAGCAAAGGCAAACGCAACGGGGCCTACTACATCGACGGGCATCTTATAAACGTGTGCGACAAGTCGCGTCGCTTCAAGGGCCAGGACGACGTCTACTACGCACGCTACAATTCCGAAGTGGGCCACGGAAACGACATCCCGCTCTGGCTCTTCGGATTCCTGTATTGAAAATCGAACAAACGAAAATTTACATAACATATCATTCAACCACATTATGAGTAAGGAAAAGAAATTCATAACATGTGACGGTAACCAGGCTGCAGCCCACGTGGCTTATATGTTCTCGGAGGTAGCTGCAATCTATCCTATCACACCGTCGTCACCGATGGCCGAACACATCGACGAATGGGCTGCCGACGGAAGGAAGAACCTCTTCGGCGACACTGTGTCGGTGCAGGAAATGCAGTCGGAAGGCGGAGCTGCAGGCGCTGTGCACGGCTCGCTTCAGGCAGGCGCTCTTACTTCAACGTTCACGGCATCGCAGGGACTTCTCCTGATGATACCAAATATGTACAAAATCGCGGGAGAACTGCTGCCTTGCGTGTTCCATGTGTCGGCCCGTACGCTGGCATCCCACTCGCTTTGCATCTTCGGCGACCACAGCGACGTTATGGCATGCCGCCAGACTGGCTTCGCAATGCTCTGCGAAGGCAGCGTGCAGGAAGTGATGGATCTCTCGGCCGTAGCGCATCTTGCAACAATCGAAAGCCGTGTGCCGTTCATCAACTTCTTCGACGGATTCCGCACATCGCACGAATATCAGAAAATAGAGGAAATCAGCGGCGAAGAACTGCTTCCGCTCGTTGACCAGAAGGCTTTGGCAGAGTTCCGCTCACGCGCCCTTTCGCCCGAGCACCCCGTGGCACGCGGTATGGCTGAAAACCCCGAAACTTTCTTCGCACACCGCGAAATCTGCAACCGCTACTACGACGCCATCCCCGGTATCGTGGAGAAATACATGAAGGAAGTGTCGAAAATCACCGGACGCGAATACAAACTCTTCAGCTACTATGGTGCCGAAGATGCCGACCGCGTGATTATTCTCATGGGCTCTGCTACCGAAGCTGCACGCGAAGCCATCGACTACCTCAATGCCAACGGCCAGAAAGTGGGTATGGTGAGCGTTCACCTCTACCGTCCGTTCTCTACCGAGCATCTGCTTGCTGCCATCCCGGCAACGGCAAAGCGCATCGCCGTGCTCGACCGCACCAAGGAACCCGGAGCAAAGGGCGAACCCCTTTATCTCGACGTTCGCGACGCTTTCTACGGAAAGGAAAACCAGCCTCTCATCGTGGGCGGACGATACGGTCTCGGAAGCTGCGACACCACACCGACAATGATCATCTCGGTTTACGACAACCTCAGTCTTCCCGACCCCAAGAATCATTTTACACTTGGCATCGTTGACGACGTTACATTCACCTCGCTTCCCCTCGAAGAGGAAAAGGCTCTCGGCGGCGAAGGCATTTTCGAAGCTAAGTTCTACGGCCTCGGTGCCGACGGAACTGTTGGCGCCAACAAGAACTCGGTGAAGATCATCGGCGACAACACACAGAAGTACTGCCAGGCTTATTTCTCCTACGACTCAAAGAAGAGCGGCGGTTTCACCTGCTCGCATCTCCGCTTTGGCGATACCCCCATACGTTCCACTTATCAGATAAAGACCCCGAATTTCGTGGCTTGCCACGTTCAGGCTTACCTGCACATGTACGACGTGATACGCGGTCTGCGCAAGAACGGTACTTTCCTCCTCAATACCATCTGGGAGGGCGAGGAACTGGCCAACAACCTGCCTAACCACATCAAGCGCTATTTCGCAAAGAACAATATCACCGTTTACTACATCAACGCAACTAAGATTGCACAGGAAATAGGTCTCGGCAACCGAACGAATACCATACTACAGTCGGCATTCTTCCGCATCACCGAAGTTATTCCCGTTGACCTCGCCGTTGAGCAGATGAAGAAGTTCATCGTGAAGAGCTACGGCAAGAAGGGACAGGATGTGGTTGACAAGAACTACCAGGCTGTGGAGCGCGGCAGCGAATACAAGCAGCTTGCAGTTGATCCCGCATGGGCTGAACTTCCCGACGATGCTGCTGTAAAGCGCGACGAACCTGAGTACATCTCGAAAATCGTGCGCCCCATCAATGCGCAGAACGGTGACCTTCTTCCCGTTTCGGCTTTCGAACCTTCTATCGACGGCACATGGGAGCAGGGAACTGCAGCCTATGAAAAGCGCGGTGTGGCAGCGTTCGTTCCTGTGTGGAATTCCGAAAACTGTATCCAGTGCAACAAGTGTGCTTTCTG
>CAVFSQ010000062.1:0-7691 GCA_963625145.1 Bacteroidaceae bacterium
CAATACGCCACGGTCGTTCTTGTTCATGAAGTTCACCTTCTCTTCGGTAATCATTTCGGCTGCGGTTATGAGGTCTCCCTCGTTTTCCCTGCTGGGGTCGTCGACTACAATCACAAACTTGCCTTGTTTGAAGTCGGCAAGAGCTTCCTCGACAGTCGACGTCTTGAAGTTTTCGTTTTCAGTCATTGTCATTTATATTGTTTCGTTGTTTGAAGGGAGTTGCGTTATGCTGTATTCGGGGATCGAAGTCATGTACTGCTGCAGTTTCCGGCACGAAGATACTATTTGTTTCATATCCTTGAACAGGCGAAGGCGGAATTTCCACATCCTCAACCATAAAATTATTCCTATCGGCAGCAATGCTCCCGAAATGCGGTTGAGCCACGGGCTGGCAAATGGCGACACATGTGCCGAGGCAAAAATCACGGGGAAGCGGTTGATTTCGTAGAGTATCTTACGGTCGCGCGTATTGGAAAGATCGTCGATTACAACTTCCATTTCGGCATTTATGTTCTCCACTTCGTGGTCGGGACGTGGATTGAAGAAATGCGCAACATAGTTGGGCATGCGCCAAAGTTTCTTGCGCCGGTTGTAGTCTTCGCATTCTTCGGCAAGTTTTCCTAGAGTTTCGTAATCGTCGGCATACCGTGGGTCGTAAACCACAACCTCCTTGGCAGCGATGTGGCGGTGTACGCGCAATCCCAACACGCGGTGCAGCAGCCGGCGATAAGCCTCGGAATTGAACACCACGGAGTCGTTGTTGGCCTTGTAGGTAAGGAACACACCCAGCGGTGTAAGCACCATGACGCTCATCCACATGCCGAACCAAACCTGCCACGTGCCTTCCTTAGCCAATTTCATGCCCGAAGTACTTATTATATAGTAGAGTATGAATATCGAGACCGACAGCACTGTGGGCGCTCCGAGCCCGCCTTTCTGTATTATAGAGCCGAGCGGAGCCCCTATAAAGAAAAATATCAAGCAGGTGAGCGACACGATTATCTTCTGGTGCCATGCTATCTGGTATTTCCTTATCATAAGTTCGTTGTCCTGGACATCGAATTTCGGCCATTCAAGTGCGGTGGTTATTTTCTGCGCCACTTCGTTGCCGTACGACGCTACACGTGCCTTTGTCGCCGTAGGCAGCGAGGCTATCAGACTGTCGAATTCTATTTTCTCGGCTTCTTTACTTATTGTGGGCAGACGCTTGAGGTATTCCTTTATGGCCTTTGCCGCCTGTGCGCTACGCTGCTTGGCAAGTTTCTGCTCCTTTTGGGCGTTTGCAATACGGAAACTGTCGGGGGACTGGTAACGGGTTGCTTCGTTGCCCAACGGCGCGGCACCGACGGTAGTTGCGGCGGCGGCCATAGTGAATGCCGAACCGCTTTCGGACGGAACGGGACCGAGTTTCGCTTCGGCGGAAAGAATATTGTAGTTTGACTTTCCCACGCTGTCGCCATACAGTTGCATGGAGTCTACTCCGGCCACCAGTTCGGCCATGTTCTTCGATTCCGGACGGTTGCCTATGGCATTGGCGTCAAGAACATTAAAATTGCTGTCGAAATCGATTATGAACTTCTTGTAGTTGAATGTCTCGCGGTCGTAGGGCACATAAGCCCTTATGCGGCTGAAACTGCTTCCGGTCTGCAGGTTTTCGAACTGTTCGCCGCTATATAGCTGCAGCACCAAATACTTGCGGTCTTCGGTAATATCGATTTTTGCCGAGTCGGAAAGCACTATCTGTGCCTTGTTGAATCCCTGGTCGGTTTTGTAGATTATCACGTCGTAAAGCATTCCCGTTTCGTTGTGCTTCTTCTTCACAAAGATATTAATATTGGGGATGCCGTTATAAAACGAGCCTTCTGGTATCTCGAACGCCGGTGCACTTTCGTGCATGCTCATCAGCAGTGTACGCAACTGCAGTTCGGCGTTAGGACCTGTATAATTCTGGAAATAGAATGACACTCCGGCAATGCCGGCCACAATGAGTATCAGCGGACGCATGATGCGTATTAGCGCCACTCCCACAGTTTTCATGGCAAGCAGTTCCAGACGTTCGCCCATATTGCCGAAACTTATGAGCGAGGCCAGCAGAATAGCCAGTGGCATTGCCTGCGGCACAAGCGACAGGGCCATATACCAGAAGAACTTTGCAAACACGTCCATTGTTAGGCCCTTGCCAATGAGTTCGTCGATATATCTCCATGTGAACTGCATCATGAGCACAAAGAGGCACACGAAGAACGCCCCTGCCAAAAGTGTCAGGAAATTCTTTGTTATGAAGATGTCGAGTTTCTTTACCGGCCTCATGCTTTTTGGCTTGTGCGGATACAATTCCGCTTAATCGGCAAAATTACGAAGTTTCGTGCACTTGTCGGTCCACAGCCGCCGTAAATAATCGCGAAACGGCAGCATGCGTCGGTACATGCTGCCGTTTTTAGGGATTAAAGTTGTGCGAATGTATACTCAGCGCACCACTTTCTGTGTCTTTCCTCTTTCGTACACCACGATGTATATGTTTCCGCTCTGCATTGCGTCCACTTTCACACCGTCGATGCTGTATATGGCTTTCACCTTGTCGTTGGCACCGGCCTTGGCATCGCTGATGCCGCTGACGTTGGCATTCTTGAACTTTATGGAATAGAAGTTCACTGTCTTGAGGTCGCTAGATGTCACCTTTACGGTTGCCACAATGTCATCGCCGACGTTGGCGAGTGTTGTTGCCACATCGGCACCGTTGGCATTGGTTAAGGTTTCAATATCCTCAGCCTTGACTGCGGTTAAGCCCTCAACTTCCACGGTATCGCCAGGAGCACTGAAGGTAACTTCCTTGCCGCCAACCTTTGCGGAAAGAAGCGAGGCGTTGTAGATGAGTTCGGCATCGTCAACATAGATACTGTCGGCCGTAGTGCCCTTTCCTGCACCGGCATTTGTGGAGATGGTAACGAGAATTGCCTTGCCCTTTATGCTTTTGTCAACATAGTTGAAGGGTACCGAAATGCGCTGCCATGCAAAGCCGTTGCTTTTGATGGTGGTATTGCTGGCAGTGGCAAGCACATTTTTATAGGTATTGTCGTTGGGGTCCTGATAGTATGTGCCGTCGGTGATTGCCGCGCTTATTGTGGCATAGGGGAAGTCTTCCACCACCGAACTCTGCTTGTACTTCACCCAAACTGCGAGCGAGTCGGGGCGTCCGTTCATCACGGCATAGAAGGGGTCTCCGTTGCCGTCGGTTTCGGATTTGCTCATGTCGAGTTCAGCATGGTTGGCAAGGTCGTTGGCCAGCATTGCCCCGGCATTCATGCGGCCAGTGGTGATAGTGCCGTTGGTTACAATGCCGAGTGCCGACGACGAAACCACGAGCACGCTCTTGCTGCCCGTTGAGCCCGGGCGTACTTCATTGGAAACGAATGTATGGGGATTTGACGATGCCTTGTTTGCCGTGCCCACCAGTTCACCTGTGGCACTGGCAAAAGAATGCCACGAAAGTGGCTCGTCCACTGTTATTTCTTTCGAAACGAACAGTCCTTGCGTCACCTTGTATTCCTTGTAGTTCTCAAATCCGGAATTGGGAAGCTGATAACCCCTCTCGCCAAACATCACCTGAATTTTCTGGCTGAGGGTAGACGTCATGTCGATGTTAATGGCGGCATACAGGCTGCCGTTCTCGATTTTAGCGGTCATAACGATAGGCACCTCGGGCAACATGGGCCCCATCCACTGGCTTACGCCTTCGGCATCGCCAGCCTGAATTTTGGTGCTCTGCGAAGTGTAGAGTGTTGTTACGCCGTCGGCAGTGGTGCCTTCAACGCCGTTGAGTTGGATAGTGCCGATGCCGAGCGAGCTTTCGCCCATCACGAGCATGAAATTTTTGAGGCTGAATTCATAGCTGCCGTCACCTGCCTGGTTGAGACTTATGGTAGCCTGCTGCTCCGACACCACACCGTTTACGTTTACCGAAAGCACGTCGGTGTAATCGGTAGCGCTTACTGTTGCTGCGCCCAGTGCGAGCGCAAGAAGTGTAAAGATTTTCTTCATAAATGTTCCTTTCTTCTGTATTGTTTGTTTTGTTTCATTTCAGTTTGTAGACTACTCCCATGGTGCCGAATATCGGGTAGAGTGTCTGCTCTATGGTTTTGAAGCTGCTGCGGTGCACTCCGTTGAGCCCCCAGTTGATGTCGGCATACACACCGGTCTTTTTGTGGAAATACCAGTCGGCGCCAAAATTGATGCCGTACTGCCACTTGCGCATGTCGCCCGAGAAGTCGTAGCTGCCCTTGGTGTCGGGAGTGTTGCCTATGGTGACCTTCGCTCCCGTGGGGTCACCCACGCGCAGATAGCCGTTGTGGGCATAGCCGGTAAACGACCGCGAATGCACATACGACAAGTAAGGCCCCGCCTTAAGCGTGAACTTTCCGGTAGTGAAGGTAGCTTCTACGGGCACGGTGAACATCCACTCCGTAACCCGTGTGGTGACATCGCCGGTAAAGCGTCCTTCAAGTTCCTGGCCGCCCCTGACAAGCTTCATATAGTAGTTCTTGACTTTTGCGTCCTCGTCCATTCCCTTGTTCTCGAAGCGCAACCCGGCCATCACTCCCCATTTTGCATTGAAACTGCGGCGGGCATCTATGCCCAGCTGCAGGTTGTTGGTGAGTGTATAGCTGTTGAGTTTGCGTATCGAGGCCGGCATCCCAAGCGGTGCCGTGCCGCCTATCGAGTAGCCCAGGCGCAGATTGTAGGCAAGGTTTTCAAAAATGCCGTGCGCACCGGCAGTGGCAAAAGCGCAAGCCATTGCGGCTGCGAGTATGGTTTTCTTCATTGTAAGTCCTCCTTCGTGCTTATCACCCGCATTTTATCAACACACAGTGTGCTTCCCACCGCTCCGCAGAAATCATCACCGCCTTTGCTCGACGAAAACACCACGGTGATGTTGCAGCCGCGGCTTTCAAGCAGTTCATCACTCACCTCGCTGCGGTAGTGGAATGTTATTTCAAATGGTGTCCAAATGCTTGTAGGCGCCACGTAATGCATGTCGGCAATAGCCACTATCTGCGGGCTAGTCTTCACGTTGTCGCCGTAGAGCGTCACGGCATTGCCCTGGCTGTCGTGGTTGCGGTAGAACACGGCATATATAGCCGCGCTGTCGGTCATATTGTCGTGATACTTGCCGTTGCGGTCCTGGAATTTGTCTCCAGGCTGGTATTTATAGTATCCGGTGATTTTCACGGGACAGCTTTCGCACGGCACACCGAAGCGGGTGGCATGCAAAGCATTGACGAGTGCCGAATCGAGGTTGAAAGTGCCAAGGAACATATTGCCCGCTGCCAGACGCTTGTTGGCCATCACGCCGAACAGCCCGGTGCTGCGCGTCACGAGCTTCACTCCGTAGCCGTCGTATCCATCGGCCAGAGGCACGGTGGGATACTCGTCAGGCTTGGCGTTGCCCATGCTCAGCTGGAAGCCGGCATTGCCGCTGGCCCAGTCTCCCGAAAGCGTGCCGTCGTCGAGCGTGCGCTGCCACACGTAGTAGTGACCGCTGCTCTCGAGCGAATAGTTCTCGAAGTCGAGGCGCATGGTGTCGCCCACGGTTTTGCTGACGCGGTTGAATGCTACGCGGTATTCGCGGTGCCATGCCTTGTCTTCGGAAGTCACTGTATAGGTAACGGCGCCACCGCTGAAGTCGTGCACCGAACCGCTTGCCGGCTCAATCGTTGCGCCCGGAGTGATGCTGAACTCGGGGGCGAGGGCCGAAAGGTCGGCGTTTTTCCTCACATTGAACGTTACAGTACTGTCGGTCGACAACACGGCCAGAGAGGAATCCGACAAGTTGAAGAACACCTCATCGGGAGCGGCAACGCTCACGCTTGCCCTAAGTATATCGCATTCGGCATTCGGGGCTTCGTCCTTGAAGCACGACGCAAGTAACGACGCACACATTACCCCTGCCGCCACAACTTTCTGTATAAAACGCATCTTGTAAAACGGTGTGATTCGATTTGAACGGCAAAGTTACACAATATTATTCAGTTGCAAGCCTAAAAAACACAAATTGAACTTTTTGCCGCCCCTTTCCACTGCAAACACCACCAGCACACAAGGCCGCCCCCAGTGCGCCCCCGACGGGATTTATGTCTCTTCACCGTCACATGCTCGGGGGACAACGGAAGCCCGATGACAGTAGTCTCATACACTCCCGTTAGCGGAAACCACGGAAAACTGTTCCGCATAACCTTTTGGTTTCCACCTATGCAGTTAGACGCACAAGAAGCACCTTTTTCAAAAAAGAAAGGCACATGATTTTTGCGCCATGCGCACACAATTTTTACGCTGTGCGCATACAAATTTTCTGCTATGCGCATACCGTATACAATGGGCATTACTTGATTTACACATTGCAAAGCTACCGGTAAAATCTCAGGCTTTGTTTTGTAAATATCCGGGATAAGGCTAACTTTGCGCCGAAAATATGGATTTTTCATAAAATCATTGCAGCCAATGCCTACATTATTGTCGTTTTTCACCACGTTTTTCCGCATCGGTCTTTTCACTATCGGCGGAGGATACGCCATGCTGCCGCTAATTGAAGCCGAAGTGCTGGAAAAAAAGAAATGGATATCAAAAGACGATTTCCTTGACCTGCTTGCCGTAGCGCAGACCGTGCCTGGCGTGTTCGCTGTGAATATAAGCATAAACATAGGCTATCGCCTGCGCAAACTTCCCGGAGCGCTGGCCTGTGCCTTGGGATGCGTGCTGCCGTCGTTCATAATAATACTTCTCATAGCGCTGTTCTTCCACCGCTTTGAAGACAATGCCACCATAGCCGCCATATTCAAGGGTATACGCCCGGCAGTGGTTGCCCTCATCGCCGCTCCGTGCGTGAGGCTTGCAAAAAGCGCCGGCATAACGCTCTCGAACGTGTGGCTTCCGCTTGGTGCCGTTGCTGCCATCTGCCTGTTCAAGATTTCGCCTATTTACATTATTCTGCTTGTATGCGTAGGAGGTTTCGCCTACGCGCGTTACATTAAACCGCAGGAATAAACGCTAAGGGTATATGGTTTTTCTGCTGCTTTTCTACACGTTTTTCAAAATAGGTCTCTTCGGTTTCGGCGGAGGATATGCCATGCTTTCGATGATACAGGGCGAAGTGGTAACGAAGTATCACTGGCTCACCACATCTCAATTTACCGACATTGTGGCCATCAGCCAAATGACACCCGGCCCGATAGGCATCAACACTGCCACATACGTGGGCTATTCGTCGGTGGTCAATGCCGGCTTCAGTCCCGCAGTGGGAATTCTAGGCAGCGCCCTTGCCACATTTTCGGTGGTGCTGCCATCGTTCATATTGATGTTCACCATTACCCGGCTGCTTATAAAATACCGCGAGACTAACCTCGTCGACACGATGTTCTCGCTGCTGCGCCCTACAGTGGTTGGACTTATCGCCGCCGCAGCCCTGATACTCATGACAAGGGAAAATTTCAGCGCCCCCGACATCAACCCGTGGCAGTTCTACATAAGCGTGTATCTGTTTGCCGCAGCATTCATAGGCACACAGTTTTTCAAAATCAATCCCATCAGAATGATTGTGCTGTGTGGGCTTGCCGGCCTGCTGCTTTTCGGTTGACTACTGCCGGGCGAAGTCGAGCACGTAGATGTTTTTCCTGATACTTGAAACCATCACTTTCCCC
>CAVFSQ010000063.1:0-7671 GCA_963625145.1 Bacteroidaceae bacterium
AATTATGTGCGCACAAAATTATTTGCCTGTACTGAATAAATTCCGCCAACGGGTTATTATATATAATACTCTGTAGGTTGAATTGCTCCAAACGTCCCTTACCCATAAAACCCAGGAAAAAGTATTTTGATTTATTGGCATTTTTGACACCTCACTCCATGAAATAAGCGCACGAAAGCAACCGCCACGCGCGAGAGGGGGGCGGTGTTAATTTATTGGTTTTAGCAAGTCAACTCCAGTAAATAGCAGACAGAAAAAACAAACTGTATCAAGTTGCTTTTGCGTAACATTGACACAGTTTGTATTTCTCTTCGGAGCCATCTGCGCTCCGTGCGGGGTAAGCGTTATGCGTTAGCTTCCTCGGCTGCGGGTGCTGCTTCGGCGCTTTCCTCTGCGGGTGCTGCCTCGGCAGCAGCTTCAGCTGCTGCAGCTGCTTCGGCTGCTGCTATGCTAGCCTTCTTCTCGGCTACACGCTTTGCGATTTCCTCGTTAACCTTCTTCTCGGCTTCGCTGCGCTTTGATTCGAGCGATGCCTTCTCGTTCTTGGTTTTGGTAATCACCGCGTTGAGGCGCGAATCCTTGTCGGCCTTCCATGCGTCGAAACGCTTCTGTGCTTCAGCCTCGTCGAAGGCGCCTTTCTTCACGCCGCCGCGGAGGTGCTTCATCAGCATCACGCCCTCACGCTTCAGGATATAGTTGGCGGTATCGGTGGGCTGGGCGCCTACCTCTACCCAATAGAGCGCACGCTCGAAATTCAACTGTATCGTGGCAGGATTCGTGTTAGGGTCGTAACTGCCAAGACGTTCAATAAACTTTCCGTCACGCGGAGCTCTGGAATCGGCAACCACCACCGTATAGTGGGCATAGCCCTTGCGGCCGTGGCGCTGCAATCTGATTTTTGTTGCCATTTATGTATTGGTTAAAATTGTTTGAACATGCCGCCAACTCGTGACGGCACCGCAAAATTACTGTTTTCTATCGAATTGCGCACAATGAAGGAGCGATTTTTTGTTTTCCCCCGCGCTTCAGGGAGGACAAGAATCTTGGTGGCGGGGCGCTATTTCTGCGCCTTGGTCAGGGCACGGGCTGCGCGCTTCACGTTTTCCTTCACCGCACGGCTCGAGTAAGTGGCTCCGCTCACGCCGTCGATGTCGATGTTTGCCGCGGCACTCACTTCCATGCCTGTCCATCGCCCCAGCAGCTGGCTACGCACCCGGGCGAAGATGCCGGCTGTCTCGTTGTTGGGCAGGGCTTCTACCTTCACTATACGCCCGTCGCGGGCATATACCTTCAGCGGTGTCTGCCCGGCGTAGCCCTTCACGTTGCGCGCAAGGCGCGTGGTGTTGACAATGCGGGTGCCGTCCTTGGCCACGGTGATGTCCTTGTCTTTCCGCGCCGACGGCACAGCAGCAAGCACCGCTACGAGCGGCACGGCGGCAAGTACTGCCGATATTCTTCTTTTCTTCATTTCCTTACTATATTATACAGTTTGTTTCAGAATGGGAACAGCAGCGGCAGCACAAACGTCATCACTATACCCATTATAATCTGCAGCGGGAGGCCCACCTTGAGGTAGTCGGAGAACGTGTAGTTGCCCGCGTGCATCACCAGGGCGTTGGGCGGCGTGGAGAAAGGCGATGCGAAGCACATGCTGGCGCCAAGCGTGACGGCAAACAGGAAGGGCACGGCGCTCACCCCCACTCCAACTGCGGCGCTCACGGCTATGGGGGCCATAAGCACTGCTGTGGCGGTGTTGCTGATGAACATGGTGAGCAGCGACGTGGTGAAGTAAAGCCCACAGAGCAGCGCCGTGGGGCCTATCGAGCCGAGAACCTGCACCAGCCCCTGCGACACCATGGCCGAAACGCCGGTCTTCTCGAGCGCCACCGACATGGGCATCATGGCCGCTATCAGCATTATGCTCTCCCAGTTGATGGTCTTGTAGGCAGCCTCTACACTGCGGAAGCATCCGCACGCCACCATGAGCAGCGCAGCCACCACCACGGCAGTAACCGGAGCCACGGGAATGAAGTCGAACACCATGGCAGCCACCATGGCAACCATCACCGCCGCTGCCACGGGGGCCTTGTAGTTTAGCGTCACCTGCTGCGCCTGCTTCTCGGGGCTGCCCAGCACCACCCAGTCGGTTTCCTCGCCGCCCAACACCTCGATGTTGGTCCACTCGCCCTGCACCAGCAGCACGTCGCCGCTGCGCAGGCGCTGCTGTGGAAGGTTGTGGGTGAGATAGTCGTCGCCGCGGCGTATGCCCAGCACGTTGATGCCGTGGCGCTCGCGGAACCCCGAGTCGCGTATGCTGACGCCCACCAGGCGCGATTCGGGCATGAGCACTATCTCGGCAATGCCCAGGTTGTAGAACTCCATGGCACTGCCCTCGTGGGGCACCACGCCTTCGCTGCGCGCAAACTCTTCCATGGCCGCGGCGTTGCCCGTAATATAGAGTATGTCGCCCACGGTAAGCACCCTTGTGGCGCTGGCTATGCTCTGCGTCACACCGCGCAGCAGTCGCCTCGCACCCGATGCCTCGCTGCGTATCTCGAGAATGGAAATTCCGTAGCGTCCGGGAAGGTCGAGCTCGCCCACGCTCTTGCCCGCCATGTGCGAGCCGTGCACCACGCTGAAGCACGCCACGTTGCCCGCAATGCGGTATTCGCCCACAAGTTCTTCGAGCGACTTGCCGCGGCCGTGGCTGTCGTCGTCCTTCTTTTTCTTCTTGTTGAGAAACAGGCGGCAGAGCGGCAGCATCACCACAATGCCCACAGCCACGCACACGAGGCCCACGGGCAGGAACGAGAAAAAGCCCAGCGGCTCGTAGCCCGCCGTAGTGAGCGCGTCCTGAATCACAAGGTTGGGCGGGGTACCGATGAGCGTGAGCATGCCTCCCATGCTGCTAGCGAAAGCCAGGGGCATGAGCAGCTTGGCGGGATGTATGCGTGCCTGCGCCGCCATGCTCACCACGATGGGCATCATCAGCGCCACGGTGCCCGTGTTGCTCACGAAAGCCCCTATGGCAGCCGTCACCGTAACCACCAGCAGGAAGAGCCGCAGCTCGCTGTTGCCCGCAAGGCGCATGATACGCTGGCTGGCAGCCTTGGCAAGACCCGTCTGGAATATGGCACCGCCAACAACAAACAGGCCCACCATCATTATCACCACCGATGACGAAAAGCCCGAAAAGGCCTCGTCGGGAGTGAGCACACCGGCAAGCAGCAACGCCGACAGCGCACCCAGCGCCACGACATCGCTGCGCACCTTGCCCCAAACAAACATCGCCATCGTGGCGACAAGTATCAATAGTGTAGCAGTCATATATTCAAACCATACTTAATCTCCAGCGGCAAAATTACTCAATCTTACGCAAACCGTTCGCTGCGTGTCGGGCGAAATGCGCACGCGGTTGTCGGTGCGCAGGCCTGCCACCCACACCACCTTTGCTGCGTCGCACACCAGCAGCTGGCGCATGCGGCGCCCGGCAGGCAGCTTCTGCGAGGCAAGGAAGTCGTTCACCAGTTTGTTGCCCCTCATGCCGAAAGGCACAAACCTGTCGCCGGGCTCAACGCGGCGCACCCTCAGCGGCAGCTCCAAGGCCGCAGCATCGAGATATGCGCAGCGGGCGTCGCGCAGTTCTTCAGCCGAAGGCTGCTCTTCCGCCAGCGATGCCTCGAGCCTCTGCCCCGCCACCTCAAGCGCCCCGCCCAGCGGCAGCACCGCCTCGCCGCCGGCAGGCAGCGTGGCGCGGTTCACAAGCACGAAGCAATCATCTTCGGCCACGGCAATCCACCCTTCGCTCTCGGCCCTGCCCCCGGCGCGGCACGAAGCCAGCATATTCACCTGTGCCTCGTTGAAGCCCCTGGGCGCCAGCCACTCGTGCAGCAGGCACGGCAGCGAAGCGAAAGCCGCAGCACGGCAACGCGGCAGCGTCTCATCGCCGAAAGCATTCACCTCCACGCCCTGCAGCGCTTCGCTTACGGCATTGCGGTACACGGCATACACGCCACGCAACTTCCGGGCCGTGCCCTGCAGCGCCGCGCCCAGCGAGGGGTTCATCTCCCTCATCAGCAGCATCACCTCAAGGCGCAGGCGGTTGCGCTTCACGTCGGCAACGAAGTTCGTGCTGTCGTCAACGTAGTCCTGCCCCAGGGCCGTGAGCCACGCCTCCACGTCGGCACGCTCCACGCCCAGCATCGGGCGCAGCACCCTCAACTCGGGGCATCCTTCGATATACATCACACTGCTCTCTTCCATGCCACAAAGGCCACGTATGCCCGTGCCCCTCACAAGGTTGAGCAGCATTGTCTCGTTGTTGTCGTCGCGGTGATGGGCCACGGCCACGGGAGCCTGCTCTTCGCCGCACACCCGCGCAAAGAAGGCGTAGCGTAGGCTGCGTGCCGCCATCTCAAAACTCACGCCGTGCCGCGCGGCATATTCCCGCGTGTCGGCTTCAGCAAAATGCAACTTCACGCCAAGCCCCTCGCACAGTTGCCGCACGAAAAGCTCGTCGCGCACCGACTCGCCGCCACGCAGGTGGAAGTTGAAATGCGCCGCGCGGCATTCGTAGCCCAGGCAGCAGAGCACCCGCAGCAGAGCCACGCTGTCGCGCCCGCCGCTGAGCGCCACCACAACCCTGCCGCCGCCGGGCAGCAGACGCTGCATGGCACGGCCCACAGTTTCCTCGAAGCGCTTCATCATTCCGAATATTTGCGGTTCCACAACTGCTCCATGCGCTGGCGCATGCGCTCTTCCTGGGCATTGTCCTGCGGAGTCCAGAACACGGTGCCCCGCAGGGCATCGGGCAGATACTGCTGCTCGGTGAAATTGCCGCTGAAGTCGTGTGGATACTTATATCCTTTCTTGTAGTCCAGATTCTGCATCAGTTCGGTGGGGGCGTTGCGCAGATGCAGTGGCACGGGCTGGTTTCCGCTGCGCCGCACCTCGGCAAGGGCCTCGTCGAGAGCCTTGTAGCTGGAGTTGCTCTTGGGCGACGCCGCAAGATAAACCGTGGCCTCGGCAAGGGCTATGCGCGCTTCGGGCCACCCTATCTTCATCACGGCATCGAAGGCCGCGTTAGCCAGCAGCAGGGCATTGGGATTGGCAAGCCCTATGTCCTCGCTTGCCGAAATCACCAAGCGCCGCGCTATGAACGAAGGCTCCTCGCCACCCTCCACCATACGTGCAAGCCAGTAGAGCGCCGCATCGGGATCGCTGCCGCGTATGCTCTTTATGAAAGCCGAGACAATGTCGTAGTGCATCTCGCCGCCCTTGTCATAGGCAAGGGGATTCTGCTGCAGGCAGTGCTCCACCAGGGAATCGGTAACAACCACGTCACCGTCGGGGCACGCCTCAACAAGGAGCTCGATGATATTGAGCAACTTGCGTGCGTCGCCGCCGCTATAGCGCAGCATGGCTGTGTTTTCCCTTATCTCGATATGCCTCGAGCGCAGCACCTCGTCATTCTCTATGGCACGCCGCGCAAGAAGCATGAGGTCGTCGTCGCCGAGCGGATTGAGCGTATACACCTGGCAGCGCGACAGCAGGGGGCGTATCACCTCGAACGAAGGGTTTTCGGTGGTGGCACCTATGAGCGTCACCGTGCCGTCTTCCACAGCCCCCAACAGCGAGTCCTGCTGCGACTTCGAGAAGCGATGTATCTCGTCGATAAACAGTATGGCGTTGCCGGGAGCCGAAAACAAGTTGCGGCTGCGGGCCTTCTCAATGACTTCGCGCACATCCTTCACGCCGCTCGTAACGGCGCTAAGCGTGTAGAACGGCACTTCGAGCATGCCGGCTACAATGCGGGCAAGGGTGGTCTTCCCCACTCCGGGAGGCCCCCACAGTATAAACGAACTTATGCGGCGGCTCTCCACCATACGCCTCACGACGCCGCCGTCGCCCACAAGGTGGCGCTGCCCCACATAGTCGTCGAGAGTGCGCGGGCGCATGCGCTCGGCCAAAGGTCTGTCCATAACTCAATGCAATTTATAGTGTGTATGCAAAGATAGCAATAATGCCGCAGAGTGACGCCGCCTCTCGACAGGGCAGCCACAGTCGCACGGCATTGCGGCTTTTTTATTATTTTTGCATCCGTTACCCCAAAACACCCCTGCACTGTCATGAATGCATACACCGCAATAATCATAATGGCATGCTACTTCGGCATGCTGCTGCTGATTTCGCGCCTCACCTCGCGCAACGTCGACAACAACGCCTTCTTCCGCGGCAACAGGCAAAGCCCCTGGTGGCTCGTGGCCTTCGGCATGATAGGCACGTCGATATCCGGAGTGTCGGTAGTGAGCGTGCCGGGGATGGTGGGCACAATGAACATGTCGTATCTGCAGATGTGCCTAGGCTTCGTGCCGGGATATCTGCTGGTGGCCTACGTGCTGCTGCCGCTTTACTACCGCATGAAGCTCACGAGCATCTACGACTACCTCGACCGCCGCTTCGGCACCGCAAGCCACAAGACGGGAGCGTGGTTCTTCCTAATAAGCAAGCTCTGCGGCGCCGCGGCAAGGCTGTTCATGGCATGCCTCGTGCTGCAGAAATTCGTGTTCGACCCCTTCGGCATCCCCTTCGAGGTTACCGCCGTATCGACAATACTGCTCACCTGGGCCTACACGCGTAAAAGCGGAGTGAAAACCCTGGTGTGGACCGACGCGCTGCAGACGCTGGCGTTGATAGTGGCGGTAATCACCATACTCGTCACGGTATCCTCGGCCATGAACCTCGACTTCAAGGGAATAGTGAACTTCGTGAGCCACAGCCCCCACGGCAGAATATTCGTGTTCGATGACTGGCGTAGCGGGCAGTTCTTCTGGAAGGAATTCATCTCGGGAATATTCATAGTGATAGTGATGACGGGACTCGATCAGGACATGATGCAGAAAAACCTCTCGTGCAAGAACCTGAAAGACGCGCAGAAAGACATGACCGTCTACGGACTGGCTTTCCTGCCCATGAACCTGCTGTTCCTGTCGCTTGGAGTGCTGCTCTACGGCTTCTGCGCGCAAAACGGTATTGTCGTGCCGCAGCAAACCGACAACCTGCTGCCCATGCTCGCTTCGGGAGGCTATCTCGGCACCATAGTGCCCGTGATGTTCATCATCGGCATCATAGCAGCGGCATTCTCGAGCGCCGACTCGGCACTCACCGCCCTCACCACAAGCCTCTGCATCGATATTCTCGGAGTGGAACGCAAGGAAGCCGACCCGCAGAAAGCCGTGCGCACACGTCGCCGGGCACACATAGCCGTAACCGTGGCATTCACGCTTTTCATACTCGCCTTCCGCGCGCTCAACTCCACTAGCGTAATCGATGCCGTATACATCATGGCATCCTACACCTACGGCCCCCTGCTCGGGCTCTTCGCCTTCGGAATGTTCACACACCGCATGCCGCGCGACCGCTACGTGCCCTTCGTAGCTGCATGCGCACCGCTGATATGCTATGCCTTGAACGCCGCAGCCACAGCCTTCACCACATACCGCTTCGGATACGAACTGCTGCTGCTGAACGGCGCGCTGACGTTTGCAGGACTTCTGATGCTCTCGCACCGTAGAACCGAAAAGAAAAAAGAAGTCTGAGATTTTTCAGAAAAACCTTGCAAGCAGTAAGGCAAGGCGCCAAGCACCGCGCCCCCCGGCAGAGGTGTAGCGG
>CAVFSQ010000064.1:0-7640 GCA_963625145.1 Bacteroidaceae bacterium
AGTATGGCTCGGTAACCGAAAGGGTGCGTTCCTACGGAAGTCTGCTCACCGAAGCCGAGACGATGAAAAAACGCCAGCAGAATCTCAATTCTGAACTCGAAAAAATCAAGCGGATGATCGACAGCATCGACGACGAAATCGGTGCGCTGATTCAAAAGAAGGAAACCTTCGAGAAAAACCGCGCCCAACTGCAGAACAGCATACTGGGCGTTGAAAGCAGCACACTGCAGAAAGCCTACAGCAACGCCTTCGCGTTGCGCACCAACCTGCAGGGGGCACGGCGCCTTTGGGATGCGCTTGCCAGCGAATACAAGGAATACGACGAAACGGAGAGCCAACTGTCGAGCATAGGCATCACTATACAAAACCGCGTTACACAGCTTCACGACCTCGAACTGGAAGCTACCAAGTGCAAGCAGACTTTCGACCTTCTGGAGAAATACTTCAACATGGGCCAAGCCGACAACGTAAAGGAAATGCGCAAGAACCTTCACGAAGGCGAGCCGTGCCCAGTGTGCGGCGCAACCCACCACCCCTACCACAGCGAAACCGAAAAGCGTCTCGACGAAGTGGTGAGCAATGCCGAACGCGAGCGCAACGAAGCCCACGAAAAATACAACGCGGCCGAAGAAAAGTTCAACACACTTAAATCGCAGCAGAGCACCGACAAGGAGAAACAGCGCAGCCTGCGCGAAAAGCTCGAAAGCGTGAACCAGCGCATACAAAACGACCGCAAGGAATGGGAGCAGTATGCCACGCTCAACAAGACTTTCGAAGACAGCTCGTCGAACGTAAACGCCGGAGCACGCCGCATAATGATAGTGCAGCTGCTCGAAAATGCCGATAAGACTGTCGAGGAGAGTCTGAAAAAACTCAACGACTACAACAAGTGTCACTCAGACATCGAAGCCTGCACCCTGGAAATCGAGAACCTCAACGGCAAGATATCCGAACTGCAGAAGAAGCGTTCCGACATGCTCATGGCGAAAGGCGTGAACGAGGGCAACCTGGCCACCATAGCCGAAAGCATACACAGCAATTCCGACAATGCCCACGAAATATACCTCGACCTCGAAAAATTGCTCACCGTGGCCGACTGGCGCGAGCTGATAGTCTCAAACCAAAAGCTGCTGCGCGACAGAATCACTGAATTCCACAACAAATGGAACGAATGCAATGCCGAAATGCGCAAAATCGAAGAGGAAAAGGCAAAAGTCGAAACCGAAATACGCGCCCTCGAAACCGACATGCAGAAAAACAACGCGGCAATACAGGACATCGGCACCCGTATCGAACAAATCAACAACCTCATATCGTCGAGCCGCAACGACCTCTACCGCATGTTCGGCGACAACGACCCGCTGAAAAGTGAAAAGCAACTCACGGCGCAACTCGACACCACGCGCGACATCGTGGCCAAACGCCTTGAGGAACTCCACGGAATAGAAACATCACAGGGCGAAGCCGCAGCCCAATGCCGCCAGGCCGAAGAGGAGCGCCGCCGTCTGGAGGAAGGAAAGCTGAAAGTCTCCACTGAAATCGACACGTGGATATCAGCCTTCAACCAAAGCCACTCGTCGGTGCAGTTCAACGAACTGGTGGGAATATTCAGTTCCCCCTGCGACTGGAACAAGCTCAGGGCTGAACTCAAAAAAGCCGACGACGACTTCACCCTGGCCGACGACCGCATGAAAGCCGCCCAGCAAGAGCTCAACAACTGGTTGTCGCGCGCCGAGCATCCCGACCGCTCGGCCGAAACGCGCGAGACGATTTCCATGAACATACAGAACACCTGCGCAAAGCAAAACGAAACGGCAACCGAACTCGAGCAAGTGAAAAACCTCCTCTCGCTTCACGAGCGTGCTGTAGACAAGATGAACGCGATGAAACCGGCCCTCAACGAACTCGAAAAAAACGCTGGCGAATGGGGAAAGCTCAACGACCTCATCGGTTCGGCCAACGGCATGGCCTTCAGCCGCGTGGCGCAGAACTACACGCTGAGACTGCTTGTGGAGCATGCCAACGCACAGCTGTCGCTCTTCTCGCCACGTTACCGCCTGCGCAAAACCGAAGACACCCTCGACCTCGAAATCATCGATCAGTATATGGGCGACGAACTGCGCCCGGTGTCGAGCCTCTCGGGCGGCGAAACGTTCGTGGTGAGCCTCGCGCTAGCACTGGGCCTGGCATCGCTTTCCAGCAACAGCATTTCCATCGGGAGCCTGTTTATCGATGAAGGCTTCGGCAATCTCGACACCGAAAGCCTCGACATCGTTATACACGCCCTCGGCAACCTCAACGCGCAAGGCCGCAAAGTGGGGATTATCAGCCACACCGAACAGATACGCGAGAACATATTCCCGCAAATACAGGTAGTGCGCAAAAAATCCTCCGACAGCCAAAGCACCATACAGACAGCATCATTCTAAACCCGGCAAAGAAAATGAAGAAACTCGTATTCGCCACCAACAACGCCCACAAACTCGAAGAAATGCGCGACATACTGGGCACCACGTTCGAAATACTCAGCCTGGCCGACATAGGCTGCCATGCCGACATTCCCGAAACCGCCGACACGCTCGAAGGCAACGCCTTGATCAAGGCACACTATGTCTACGACCACTACGGGCTCGACTGCTTTGCCGACGACACGGGGCTCGAAGTCGATGCCCTGGGCGGGCTTCCCGGAGTGCACACCGCGCGCTATGCCTACCCCGACCGCCACGACCCCGAAGCCAATATGGCGAAACTTCTTGAGTCGCTGAAAGAAAAAAACAACCGCAACGCAAGATTCCGCACAGTTATTGCGTTAATAGAGAAAGGCGAAGAACATCTTTTCGAAGGTGCTGTTGAGGGAACCATAGCCCACGGCAAGAGCGGAGACGCCGGTTTCGGATACGACCCCGTGTTCGTTCCCGAGAGGCTGGGAAAAACCTTTGCCGAACTGGGCGAAGAAGTGAAGAACTCCATGAGCCACCGTGCCAGAGCGGCAAAAAAACTCGCCGGCTATCTAGCCGCGCGCCCATAGACGCCCGCGGGCCACAGCCTGCATCATTAACATAAAAACCATTTCAGAATGCACAAGAAAACATTCCTGCTCATTGTAATGCTGCTTGCGGCATTTGCCGCACGTTCCGAAAGCCGATGGACATACTACGGCGCATACCACAATTCGCTTGTGAACATCCCCACAGGCAACGCCGTATACTCGCTTTGCGACGGTTCGCTTTTCTCTTTCTCGCCTTCCGACAACGAAGTGCGCACCTACGACAAAACCACGGGCTTCAGCGACGCCGACATCAGCTACATGGCCTACTGCAGCAGCCTGAAATGCCTTGTGCTGGTTTATTCCAATTCGAACATCGACATATTCTACCCCGAAAGCGGAAGTATTGCCAACCTGCCGCAGCTTATGAACAGCCCGCTCAGCGACAAGACGGTTAACGACCTCACCGTGTCGGGCACAAACGCCTACATCTCCACCGGCAGCGGACTTTCGGTTGTCGACATCAAGCGCCTGGAGTTCTCGAAGACATACACTCTCGGCGGAGAGGTAAACAGCGCAGTCATGCTCGACGGCAACATCTATGCCGCCTTGTCTTCGGGCGTAGTGAAAGGCGACGTTTCGAAAAACCTGCTCGACTTTTCCAACTGGGAGAAGTTCAGCAGCGGCACGTTCCAAACGATACGTGCATTTGCCGGCAAGCTCTACGGCTATTCACGCAAAGTCTATGCCATTGGCTCCGATGGCAGCTACACCACCGTCATTGCCGACAACATGAAGTTCTTCTGCGCCGACAATTCCGACTACATGTTCTTCGGCAACTCGGCCGGGGTTTATTCGTTGTCGGCCGACGGCACAACGGCGCGCATCTACAAGAGCAATTCGTTCAAATACCTGTCGTATGCCGACGGCACATACTGGGCGAGCCTCGGTTTCGACGGCACCCAGAAATTCAGCGCCAGTGCCGATGGCATGATCCAGCCCTCGGGCAGCGCCATCACGCTCAACAGCCCCATACGCAACTACTGCGCATTCATGAACATGAGCCCTTCGAACAGGCTTCTGGTGGCCGGCGGTTCGCTCAACTACAACGGGCAGAACTACGACGGCACCCTCTACAGCTACAGCAACGGCAAATTCACTAATTTCGAAGACACCGTATCAAACCACACCGGTTTTCTCTACCGCAACCTCACGGGCGTGGCCGAAGACCCCAACGACCCGGAGCACGTGTTTGCCACATCGGGCGAAACGGGGCTATACGAATTCCGCAACGGCAAGTACGTGAACCACTACGACTACCGCAACAGTCTGCTGCAGTCGGTTCTGCCCGGCGACACCTACGCTTATTTCTATGTGCGCACGGGCGGCTTGCAGTTCGACCCATCGGGCAACCTATGGATGCTCAACGACGAAGTCGACACCGTGGTGAAAATACTCACTCCCGAAGGCAAGTGGCACGCAATATATTTGGATGCCCTGTCGAAATACCCTACTTTCGACCACATGATATTCGACAATGCCGGACGTGCATGGTTTACCCACCGGCGCACCACCAACGGCGGCCACAATGCCGGCGTGGCATGCCTTGACGTAAACGGTACACTAGGCGACACCTCCGACGACACGTTCACCTTCCGCTACCGCTTCACCAACGAAGACGGCACTACCTACACGCCCAACACCGTCGACGCCATAGCCAAAGACAACGACGGCCGTATATGGATAGGCACAGTGGAAGGCCCATTCCTCGTTGAGAACCCCGACAATTTCGCCAACACCGACTTCACCTTCGAGCAGGTAAAGGTTCCCCGCAACGACGGCACCGACAATGCCGACTATCTGCTCACCGGCGTTCCCATAACCGCCATAGCCGTCGACGCAGCCAACCGCAAATGGTTCGGCACCAAAGGCGCGGGAGTATTTCTCGTGAGCGCCGACAATATCGAGACTATCTACAACTTCACTTCCTCGAACTCGCCACTGGTTAGCGACAACATTCTGTCGCTCGCCGTAAACAACGAAACGGGCGAAGTGATGATAGGCACCGACAAGGGGCTTATGGGATACAACGAAGGCAAGATAAATCCGGGCAACACCGTCAAGGATTCCGACCTCAAGATATATCCCAACCCCGTGCGCCCCGACTACTACGGCGACGTAACCATCGAGGGCCTGCCCATGAATGCCGAAATCAAAATCACCACTACCGGCGGGCAGCTTGTGCGCACCGCCAAGGCTGCCAACGGCTTCTACAAATGGGACGTTAAAGACAGCAACGGTGCCGGCGTAGGTTCGGGCGTGTATTATGTGCTTGTAGTGACTTCCGACGGCAAGCACGGCGCACGCGGACGTATCGTGGTAGTGAGATGAGCGGCCCGGCAGCCGGCGGCAGCACATTCAATGCCGTTACGCTCATACGCTGGTTCTTCGCCCTCTCGCTGGTATGTTTCCACGCGTGCATCGTAGCCGGACATCCGTTTTTCTTTCCAGTCAAGGGACATGCCATAGTGAGCGTGTTTTTCGTACTTAGCGGCATGCTCACCTACGAAGGCTACATGCGGCGCTCAGGCATGCGGGCATTCTACCTGCGCCGCCTGCGCCGCCTTTACCCTGCCTACGCGGCTGTTATCGTGGTGTGCGCCGTGGCACTTTCGCTGCTTTCAGCCCACACGCTGCGCGAATATTTCGCCTCTGCCGGCTTCTGGAAATACCTCGCCGCCAACCTCAGTTTCCTCAATTTCCTTTCGCCCGAACTGCCGGGAGTGTTTTCTGCGCAGAAAATCCACGCCGTGAACTCATCGCTGTGGACCATGAAGGTTGAAGTGATGTTCTACGCCGTGCTGCCGGCAATAGTGTGGCTCGCGCGCCGTTTCCGCCCCGCGGCAGTCATTGCCGCGCTCTACGTGCTCTCGGTGGCATACAGCCTGTATTTCCTTTCGCGCTACGTGGGCACCGGAATAGAGCGCTACGCCGTGCTGCAGCGGCAGTTGCCGGGCGAGATGATGTATTTCGCCGGCGGAATGGCTGCCGCGCATCTGCGGACATGGATACTGAAACGCCGCGGGGCAGTGCTGGCGGTATGCACGGCGGCATGGATAGCCTGCTCGCTGCGCACCGAACTGCGCCCAGTCGAGCCGCTCATGATTGCCGGCACGCTCACAGCCGTTGCCTATGGCAGCCGGCGGCTTTCGGCGCTATCAGTGCGCGTGCCCAACCTCACCTACGGCCTGTTTCTCGTCCACTTTCCGCTGCTGCAGGCCCTGGTTGCCCTCGGCCTTCACAATGCCATCGGCTTTCCCTCATTCTTCGCCGTTTCGCTGGCCGCAACAGTAGCCGCAGCCGCAGTTCTCCACCGCGTGTTTTAGGGCAATCCGTACGATTTTGAAGCTTTGGCAGCCCTTTGCCGTAAATATTTCTGCAAAAGCATTGCAACAGCAGTAAATTCAGCAAAAAGCGCAATACGTTTTCAGTATAAAGCCCATAACTTTGCACCAACAAAAAGGAAAAAGTTAAACATCTAAAAAGTCAGACACATTATGGCTAAAATTCATCAGAAGCTCACCGAGCTGATAGGCAACACGCCTCTCGTACGCATCAACGTGCTCACCGACACCCCCGACACCAAAGCCGAGGTAATCGCCAAACTCGAGTATTTCAATCCCGGCGGCAGCGTGAAAGACCGCATTGCCCTCGCAATGATAGAGGACGCCGAAAAGAGCGGCCGCCTCAAGCCGGGTGCCACCATCATCGAGCCCACCAGCGGCAACACCGGCGTGGGCCTGGCGTGGGTGGCTGCCGTGAAAGGCTACAAGGTAATCCTCACCATGCCCGAAACCATGAGCGAGGAGCGCAAGAGCCTACTCCGCGCCCGCGGCGCACAGCTGGTGCTCACCCCCGGCGCCACAGGAATGCAGGGCGCTGTAGACAAAGCCAACGAGATACAAGCCGCCACACCCGGCTCAATCATACTGCAGCAGTTCAACAATCCCGCCAACCGCGCGGCTCACGAGCGCACCACAGCCGAGGAAATATGGCGCGACACCGACGGGCAGGTTGACATCGTAGTGGGCGGTGTGGGCACCGGCGGCACCATCAGCGGCATCGCTGCCGGACTGAAGAAGCACAATCCCGCCATCGAGGCATACGCCGTAGAGCCCTATACGTCGCAGGTGCTGGCGGGCAGCAAACCCGGGCCCCACAAGATACAAGGCATCGGCGCCAACTTCGTGCCAGGCAACTTCGTGCGCGAAGTCATAAACGGCATAATCCCCGTAAAGGATGATGACGCCATACGCACCGGGCGCGAACTGGCAGTGAAGGAAGGCTTGCTGGTAGGCATCTCGTCGGGAGCTGCGGCATGGGCTGCGCTCCAACTGGCCCGCAAGCCCGAAAACGCCGGCAAGCGCATCGTGGCCCTACTGCCCGACACTGGCGAGCGCTACCTCTCAACAGTGCTTTACGCCTTCGAGAAATATCCGCTCTAACGGCCCGGCACGAAACCGAAAAAGTCAGAGAAAGCAAGCTGCTGCAACACCATGCGGAAGCTTGCTTTTTGCATGGTGCTTGCGCTATATTTCACCCCCTTCGGGGATGCAAGGCCGCACACAACACAAGACTGACACCTACGGCTAAT
>CAVFSQ010000065.1:0-7639 GCA_963625145.1 Bacteroidaceae bacterium
ACGTTGGTCTGCCTTACTTCGGCTATACCCTCGAGTTTCTGCCTCACGTCCTCCATAATATAGTCGCCCATGGGGCAATTGGGCGCAGTGAGCGTCATGTCTACGTCGAGAGTGGCGTCGTCCTTAAGGTCTATTTTATACACCAGCCCGAGGTCGTAGACGTTTACAGGTATTTCCGGGTCGTAGACGGTTTTGAGCACATCCACTATGCGGTCTTCAGTCTTAAGTTTTTCTTCTTCAGTCATTGTATGTTATGCGGCGCATGGCCTCACGATTAACGGGTGCAAAGTTAAGAAAAGCCGCGATAGCACGCAAGCCGTCTGCCGTAATAGTTCACGGGCGGGCACGATGTCAGGTCAGCGTTTGGCCCGGCGTGCCAGGATGTCGTCGAAGAACGCGACCATGACACGTATCTGCGGGCGTGCAAAGCGATCGAAAGTCTTCTGCGAGTTGCGGTCGTGGCGCCAGTCGAAGAAAGCATGCCCAATGCCCGCTATCTGCAAATACTTGACTTGTTGCCCGGCGTTTTCCATGGCCGCGATATATAGCTGCATATCCTGGTCGCGGATAAGCTGGTCGCGGGTGCCGCGTATTATAAGTTGCGGTACCTCGCGCGCCGAAGCCTGCGGAATGCGCATTATAGGAATAACGTTTTGCGCCTTCAGACTATCATTTTGATAGAACAAGCGGAAAACATTTTCAGTAAGCACGGGATATGTGGGCACCGCTCCCAAAAGTGCACTGCATATCTCGCGGCGCAATTGCGTTACGGTTTTCCCCTTTGGAATATATGTAGGGCGGAATTCATATACGCCGGCTTTGCTGCCAAAACCGCCGCCTATATAGTCTGCAAAATTTATGGCCGACGCCGACAAATGCCCTCCGGCGCTGTCGCCCGTAACAAACAGCCGCGAGCCGTCGCCGCCATACTGCGCTGCATGTTCCATGATATGGGCTATCGCTCCGTATACGTCCTCTACAATCTGGTACATGTCGACAGGCGTTTCGTCGCCGTCGCGATTGCCAAGAAAACGGTAGTCAATGCTCACCGCCACATACTTGCCTGTCATGGCCAGTTCCCTGCCCATTCCGCGCATTATGTCCTCGGTATTGGAGTTCCATCCCCCGCCATGCACTATCACCACTATCGGAAGGCGTTTCGCCCCCCGGGGTGCAAACACGTCGTACTTCAGCGTTTTCTTTCCCGGCTGGGCATAAACGACATTGTTGGTTACGCGTATTTTTGAAAAGGTCTTGGCCGGGAGGAACGAAGCGCCTACTTCGTAGTCCCTGTCGCAGGTGAGCAGACTTTCGGGTGCGCAACATTCGTTGTAGTATCGCCAGGGGCCGTCGGCAGCGGCAAAGATGCAGTCGAGCATACGCCCCTTCGCGGGGGTTGCCTGCAGGGTGAGGGTACTGCCGCGCTCCACCATTCCGTCGGAAGGCAAAGGCGGAATAGTCTTCACTGTTCCGCCTTCGGGGGGCACGAGCGTTATTCTCACTTTATCCTGTGCCTGCATTCCGCGGGCCGTGAAAAGCGCCGCAACAAGCAATATCATACCGGGAGTTTTCATCGCGGGCTATTGTTTACTGTTCGTTTTGTCTAAAGATATGTTTCGAGAAATTTTATTCCGCCGCCGTCGGGCACGATGTGCACATGCGTATTTTCGGCGGGCACAAGCAGGCTTTCGCCCTGCCGCATGGGGGTTTCGTTGCCCCAGGCATCGGTGGCGCGCCCCTTTCCGGCGAGCATCGTGTATATCACGAAGCTGTCGGTTGAAGAATAGTCGGCATCGAAAGCAGAGGTCAGGTCGTATAGCCGCGTTTTGAACACATTGCAGTCGGCAAGCGTCACGGGGGTGTCTTTAAGCGGTGTGTAGCGTGTGCGGTAGCTTTCCTGCACGCTGAAATCTATGGCCTGCGCGGCAAGTTCGGTATGCAGCTCTCGCAGGCAGCCATTGCTGTCGCGGCGGTTATAGTCGTAGATGCGGTAGGTGACGTCGCTTGTCTGCTGAATTTCTGCCAAAAACGTGCCGCATCCGATGCTGTGCACCCTGCCCGCAGGAATAAAGAAGCAGTCACCCGTATGCGCCTCGTGGTCCTGCAAGGCTTCCTGCAAGGTGCCTTCGGCTACGGCACGCTTGTATTCCGCGGGAGTGATGCGGCGGTTGAAGCCGCTCACGATGTGTGCCCTATGGTTTGTCGACACCACATACCACATCTCGCTCTTGCCGTTGGGATAGCCCAGCCGCCGGGCCATTTCGTCGCCGGGATGCACCTGTATGCTCAGGTCGTCGGCAGCATCGATGAACTTCACCAGTATAGGAAATTCGTCGCCGAAGCGGGCGTGCACCTTATTGCCCACGAGCCTTGCGCCGAACTTGCGCACGAGCCTCGTTACATCCATTCCGTCGCAGGGGCCGCCGCAGACGGTGGTTTCGCTTCCCCTGACGCCCGAAATCTCCCAACTTTCTCCTATACGTTCCTGGCTTGCGGGGAGGCCCTTGAACGGCAATATCTTTCCCCCTCCCCATATCTTCCTTTTATATACGGGATGAAATTTTATCGGGGCCAAAGGGGCGCCTAGGGTTGCAGTATTTTCTGTTGTCCTACACATTTGCTTCTTCAATAATCTTTCCAGAATCTGGGAGTGAAAAGTATCAATACGGAAAAAAGTTCAAGCCTTCCCATGAGCATCATCAGCGAGCTGAGCCATTTTGCCGCTACGGGTATGGTGCTCCACGACGAAAACATTCCGTAGGAGCTTCCCATGTCTGGGCCTGAATTTCCTACCGACGTTATCGAAATCCCCAGCGCGTCAGCCAGGGGTATTCCCATAAAGGCGAGCGCAACGGTTCCGACAGCGAGTGTCAGTATATATAACGTGCCAAAGGCAATTAAAGTATGTTCCATGGAATAATTCAGCGCCTGACGGTTGATTCGCACCGGAACCACCGCGTGGGGATGCAGGATATACTTGAATTCATTGGCAGTAATCTTCAGGAGCGCCACGACGCGAATCATCTTGAACCCTCCGCTTGTGGAGCCCGCACATGCCCCCGTGAACATAAGGGCAAACAGTACGGGCCATGTAGCAGGCATCCAGTGCATGAAATTGTCGGACACGAACCCGGTGCTGGTGCCCACCGACACCGCGCTGAAAAGCGCCTTCCGCACCGATTCGCCCGGCTGCCCTCCGCCACACACCAGGCACAGGCTCAGCACGAGGGTTGCCACGGCCAGCGCAGCGGCATAGAGCTTCAGCTCGGAATTGCGCACCACTGCGCGTATCTTTCCCTTGAAAAACAAGGCATATAGAAGCGCAAAGTTTATTCCGGCGAGAAACATGAACACGGTCTCTACATATTCAATCTTCGGGGAATTGAAGAACGCGATGCTTTGCGAATGTGTGGAAAAGCCGCCGGTTGCCGTTGTGGCAAAGGCATGGCACACGCTGTCGAACTTCCCCATTCCGGCAAAATAGAGGGCAGCGGCACAGCCCACCGTGAGCAGCAGGTATATCGACCAAAGCCAGTGTATGGTAGTCTTGAGGCGTGGATGCAGCTTCCGCTTGTCGGGCCCTGTCATCTCAGCGGCAAAAAGCTTGATTTCGCCAGTGCCGTTCGATGGGAGCACAGCCAGGGTAAACAGCACTATTCCGAGGCCGCCCACCCAGTTGGTAAGCGACCGCCAGAAAAGTATGCCGTGGGGCTGTATGTCGACATCGTCGATGACGGTAGCGCCGGTAGTTGTAAACCCCGACATGGTTTCGAAAAAGGCATCGGTGAAACCGGGCAGCACGCCGCTCAGGATATACGGCAACGCCCCCACCACGGTGCTTGCCGTCCATGCCACAGTTACGGCCATGAAACTGTCGTAGCGCGTGAGCACTGTTCTGGCCCTGCCGCCGTAATGCCGCATAAGCAGGCCCAACACAACGGCAACAGCCAGCGAAACTGCAAATGCCGCCGTATCGGAGTCGCCATACCAGACCGACACGCCCAGGCACACTGCGAACGCCGCACTTTCCACAAGCAGCAGCGTTCCTGTAAGCTTTGTTATGAGTTGGGCATTCACCGTTGCAGTTCAGGTAAAATATTTTTCTGTCTTCTGTATGTTGCCTATGCAGAACACCACCACTTCGTCACCCTCTTGAATTTGGGTATTTCCATTTACCAGCATTCCTTTTCCGTTTCTCACCAGTCCTCCGAGATTTATGTTCGAGGGCAGTGCGAGTTCCTTCACGGGGCGGCGTGTCACTTTCGAGCCTTTTTTAACTACAAACTCAGCCACGTCGGCATTCGACACCGTGAGACACTTCACGCTTGTGACATCGGCTTTGAGCATCATCTGGTAAATATGGCTCGCCGCCACCGTCTGCTTGTTGATTATAGTGCCTATATCCAGGCTTTCGGCCATTTGTATATAGTCGGTATTCTCCACTATGGCTATGGTTTTCCTTACGCCCATCCGCTTGGCGGCCAAGCAGCTCAGGATATTCGACTCCGTATTGCTGGTGAGCGCCAGGAAGGCATCCGCTGTAATCATCCCCTCCTGCTGCAGCAGCGATATGTCGCTCCCGTCGCCGTGGATTACCATTGCATGTCGCCCCGGGTCCAGCTGCCGGGTAAGCTCTGCGCATCTCCTGGGGTCGCGTTCCACAATCTTGACGCGCATATAGTCGGGCATCTGGTCTACTACACACTTTGCCGTATTGCCGCCGCCCGATATTATAGCCGTACGCACGTCGGGATATTCCTCCTTGTCGGATATTTCGCGTATATAGGGAATGTATTTCTGTGTTGTCATGAAAAACACCACATCCTGGCTTTTCAGTTCGTCGTCGCCGTGGGGGATTATCGTTTCCTGGCGCCGCTTCACCGCCACCACATGATAGGGCGCGTCGGGGCCGCAGAGATTCTTGAGCGGGATATTCAGTATTCTAGCCCCCTTGCGCACCTTCACGCCGATGAGCACCAGCGCGCCGCCTTTCACTTCCCACCACTGGCGTATCCAGCTGCGCTTCATCGAGTCTACGATTTCCTGCGCGGCAAGCGCTTCGGGATATATCCTGGAGTCGATGCCAATGTCCTTGAAGAAATCGTCGTAGCGCGAAGAAGTGTATTCGGGCGAATCTACCCTTGACACCGTTTTCCGGGCACCCAGACTGTGTGCGAACATGCAGAAGGTGATGTTGCTGGCCTCGTTCTCCATCACTCCCACAGCCAGACCCGCATTTGCAGCCCCGGCTTCCTCGAGCGCGGCGATAGATGTGGGCGAGGCGTTCACGGTCATCAAGTCGAAGTCGTTCTGAAGGTTAGCCAACTTTTCGCTGTCGGTGTCAATCAGAACTATATCGTGGTTTTCGCGCGAAAGAAGCTTTGCAAGATGCACGCCTACGGCACCAGCGCCGCCTATAAGTATTTTCATGGCAGAGGCTTTGTTATTTCACTTACTATGGTTTCCTTGTCGAGCCCCACCAGACGGTAAAGCTCCGCGGGGCTTCCGTGTTCCACGAATTCGTCTGGAAGCCCCAAAGCCACAAGCTGCGGCGAATAGCCGTGCGATGCGAAGTATTCGGCAACCTCGGAAGCAAGCCCGCCCTTTGTCACTCCGTCCTCAACAGTTATCACTCGCTTGAAGTTTGCCCCCACCAGATCGAGAATCCCCGTATCGACAGGCTTAAGGAATCGCATGTCGAAATGCGCTGGAACAATGCCGCATCCGCTTTCGGCCACTTCCTTGGCAGCCTGTGCTGCCACCTGCCCCAGCGGGCCCAAAGTGAGCAGCGCCACATCCTTGCCTTCGCGCATGGTGCGGCCCGTGCCCATCTTTATTTCGTGCATCGGAGTGCGCCATTGGGGATTGCTGCCGTTGCCGCGCGGATACCTTATCACGAACACGCCATGGCCGGGAAGCTGCGCCGTATACATAAGGTTGCGTAGTTCGCTTTCGTCGTAAGGCGACGAAACGGTGACGTGAGGCACTGGGCGGAGGTATGCAAGGTCGAAAGCCCCGTGATGCGTGGGGCCGTCGCGGCCTACAAGGCCTGCCCTGTCGAGACAGAGGCACATGTCGACACCGAGAATTGCGGCATCGTGTATTATGTTGTCGTAGGCCCGTTGCGCAAACGACGAATATATATTGCAGAAGGGAAACAGCCCATCCTTGGCCATTCCTGCCGAGAACGTCACGGCATGGCCCTCGGCAATCCCCACATCAAACACGCGCTCGGGCATGACCTTTTGCATTATGCACATTGAGCATCCTGTGGGCATTGCGGGCGTCACTCCCACTATTCTGGCATTGCTGCGCGCCAGTTCGAGCAGTGTCTCGCCAAACACGTCCTGGTATTTCGGGCCCGCGTCGCAGTTGTCTTCCTTGATAAAGCGCCCCGTGTCGCGGTCGAAACGGCCCGGATAGTGCCATGCCGCAGCCTCAAGCTCGGCCGGACGGAAGCCCTTGCCCTTCACAGTGTGTATATGCAGCAGTTTTGGACCTTTCATGTCCTTTATTTCGCTCAGCGTGCGCACGAGTTCCACTACATCGTGGCCGTACATCGGACCGAAGTATCTTATATTGAGGCCTTCGAAAATATTCTGCTGATTGGCCAGCAGCGACTTTATGGAGTTGTTGAAGCGTATAAGAGTCTTGCGCCGGCTTTCGTTGAGAAAACCCAGTTTCACGAGCTGCCAGGAAAGGCGGAAACGCAGGCGATTGTAAGCGGTAGACGTATGAAGATGGCGCAGATATTGCCTCATTCCGCCCACGCTCTTGTCGATGCTCATGCCGTTGTCGTTGAGGATAATGAGCATGTTGTTGGGCGTAGACGACACGTTGTTGAGCCCTTCGAAAGCCAGGCCACCGCTCATGGCTCCGTCGCCTATCACCGCCACCACATGGCGTCCGTCTTCGCCTTTGCGCTGGGCCGCCACAGCCATGCCCAAAGCCGCCGAAATGGAATTTGAGGCATGCCCGCTGGTGAAGGTATCGTATTCGCTTTCAAGAGGTGTGAGGAAAGGGCGAAGGCCACCCAGCTTGCGGTTCGTGCCGAAACGCGCGCGGCGCCCCGTAAGTATCTTGTGGGCATAAGCCTGGTGCCCCACGTCCCACACGATGCGGTCGTAAGGGGTATCGAATACATAATGCAAAGCCACAGTAAGTTCCACGACACCCAGACTCGAGGCAAAATGCCCGGGATTTTTCGAAAGACAGTCAATCATGAACCCGCGCAGTTCCTTGCAAAGCTGCGGAAGCTGCTCCACCTTAAGCCGGCGGAGGTCGTCGGGGCAGTCGATAGTAGACAAAAGATGATAAATGTCTTCCATTTTACATTAATATACAAAGTGCAAAGTTAGCATGTTTTGCCGAGGTGGCAAAATCGGACATCTAGAACGCAGACATGCGCAAAGAAGAAATTCGTTTACGGACAGCACAAAAATTGTATGCGCAGAAAATCCGCGGGAGAGCGCGCAAAAGACTTCCGCCCTACGCATTGCGCGACAGCAGAGAGCCAGTAACTCAAGCTCCACTCCTACGACAAGAACCCCCGAAAAGGTTAAAGGTTAAAGTTGCTATTTCCAAAAATTCGGGGGTTCGCCACAGGAAGAATAAGGACATTAATGAATATATATTATAT
>CAVFSQ010000066.1:0-7536 GCA_963625145.1 Bacteroidaceae bacterium
GGCAAGGTCGACGTAACCATCAACGGCAAATTCCCTCAGAAATACCTGAAACGCAAGGCGGTTGTCACCGTAACACCCGTCATGTCCTACGCCGGCACACAAACCCCGGGCCAGAGCGCACGCTTCCAGGGCGAGAAGGTGGAAGGCAATGACCAGACAATCTCATACAAAGTGGGCGGCAACTACACCATGAAGAACTCCTTCAAGTATGTGCCCGAAATGCAGAAGAGCGAACTCTACCTGAAGTTCGACGGAAAGCTCGGCAAAAAAACAGTCAAGATTCCCAACGTGAAAGTTGCCGACGGCGTGATAGCCACCAGCGAACTGTTGAAGCGCACCCTCGCCTCGGCCAACCCCGCAGTGGCGCCCGACGCATTCGTGCACGTCATGAAGCAGAAGCAGGAAGCCAGCATCCAGTTCCTTATCCAGCAAGCCAAGATACGCAACTCCGAACTCAAGAAGACATCAATACAGGACTTCATACAGACCCTGCGCGACATCAAGGCCGACCAGAACCGCCGCGAGCTCAACAATGTTGAAGTTTCGGCATACGCATCACCCGACGGCGGAATGAAGCTCAACGACAAACTGGCTGCAAACCGCGAAAAGACTAGCAAGACCTACGTAAACCAGCTCCTCAAAAAAGAGAAGGTATCCACCAACGTCGACACCCGCTACACCGCTCAGGACTGGGACGGATTCCAACAGTTGGTTTCGGCTTCCAACATCCAGGACAAGGAAGTGATACTTCGCGTGCTGTCGATGTACAAAGACCCCGAACAGCGTGAGCAGCAGATAAAGAACATCTCCTCGGCATTCCGCGAACTGGCAGACGAAGTGCTTCCGCAACTCCGCCGCTCGCGACTGACCATCAACTACGACCTCATCGGGCGCAGCGACGACGAAATCACCGAGCAGTACCAAAGTGACCCCTCGCAGCTTTCGGTCGAAGAACTCCTCTACTTCGCTACCTTCAGCGACGACAACAATGTCAAGGAAGGCGTTTACAAGAAAACTGCCCAGCTCTATCCCAAGGACTACCGCGCATACAACAACCTCGCAGCCATCGCCTACTCCAACGGCGACTTGGTCACTGCCAAGAATTATCTCGACAAGGCCAACGGTGCTAAAGCCGGCAACCCCGAAGCTAGCGTCAACGCCGGCATGATAGCCCTCTCCGAAGGCGACATCGAATCGGCACAGACCTACATTGCCAAGGGCAACGGCGCCGACAACTACAACGAAGCCCTCGGAAACCTCAACATCGCCCAGGGCAACTACGCACAGGCAGCCAACTATCTGCGCGGGGTGAAGACCAACAGCGCAGCTTTGGCACAGATACTCAGCAAGGACTACGACAGCGCAGCCAAGACCCTCAACGGCATCACCAATGCCGACGCCACCACCAGCTACCTCAAGGCAGTGCTCGGCGCACGCACCGGCAACCGCCAGGATGTCATCGACAACCTCAAGAACGCCGTGACTAAAGACCCCACCTACTCGTCGTATGCTGCCAAAGACCTTGAATTCGCAAAATATGCTACCGACTCTGACTTCAAGAACATAGCAAAATAACCCCCGCGCCACGATGCGCACACTCAACTGCATAACCGCAATCCTCGCAACTCTCGTGCTCGGGAGTTGCGGGGTTCCTAAAAACAAATTTCGGCTGGACGGAAAATTCAAGAATATCCATTCGGCCGATATTTTCATATTCTCGGAAGAGAAATACGACACGCTGCACGTGCGTAGCGGCAGCTTTTCCTACGAAAAGGAACTCGACGAGCCCGAGATACTCACCTTGCAATACCCCGACTTTTCGCAGCGCATAATCATTGCCGAACCGGGCAAGAAGGCCAAGTTCCGTACCGACGCCGCCGACCTTGGCAAGACACGTGTAACCGGTACCGACGAAAACGAGCTGCTCACACAGTTCTACAACGACATCAACTCCCGCCACGGAGGCGGCATAACCGAGGCTGCCGAAACGTTCATCAGGCAAAACCCCGCCACGCTTGCCGCACAGGCCGTGTTCGAGCGGTTCATCCTCGACTCGAAAGACATCGACGGTCCGCGTGCCGGCAGCCTGCTCTCCCTAATGGTGAAAGCCCAGCCCCGCAACATGCAGCTCAGCCAGCTCGCGGGAAGAATTACGCCCACGCTCGCCACACAGCCCGGGAGCCGAATCCCCGATTTCAAAGTCAGCACCTACGAAGGGCGGGAGATAACCCCCGCCACATTCCGGGGCAAATACCTGCTCATCTCGTATTGGGCATCGTGGCAATACGACAGCTTCCAGCAAATACGCGGACTGAAAAATCTAACAAAGCCATTCGCGGGGCGCCTGCAGCTCGTAAATGTCAGCCTTGACTACGACATACGCAGTTTCCGCAACACCATGACGCGCGACACCCTGCCCGGCTACAACGTCTGCGACCGTCAGGCATGGCAAAGCCCGCTGGTAAAGCTCTTCGGCATCAGTTTTGTGCCCGGCAACGTGCTCGTCTCGCCCGAAGGCAAGATACTCATGCGCGACATCCGGTCTGCCGACCTAAAGCCGCGACTCGCTAAATACATAAAGATCTGACAATGCTGGCGCATCTGCTGACAGCGGCCGTAAACGGCCTCGACGTACAAACGGTGGAAGTTGAAGTCAACATTTCGAAAGGCACAGGCTTCTCGCTTGTAGGCCTTCCCGACAGCGCCGTGCGCGAAAGCTATACCCGCACGAAAACAGCATTGACCAACAGCGGTTTCCATTTCGCCACAAACCGAATCGTAGTAAACCTTGCCCCTGCCGACTTGCGCAAGGAAGGGTCGGGCTACGACCTGCCCATTGCTATAGGCATGCTGGCCGCACAGGAAGCGGTAAACCATGAACGTCTCGGAAAGTTCATGCTCGTAGGCGAACTGGGGCTCGACGGCAGCCTTCGACCGGTACGCGGGGCACTGCCGATAGCAATACATGCACGCGCCGAGGGTTTCGAAGGCCTGATTGTGCCAAAGCCAAACGTACGCGAGGCTGCCGCAGTTAACAAGCTCGACGTGTACGGCGCCGACAATCTCAAGCAAGTTGTGGACTTCTTCAACGGGCACACACAATTGCAGCCAACCCGAATAGATACCCGCAAGGAATTCTACGACCACCAAACCTCCTTTCAAGTTGACTTTTCCGAAGTGCGCGGACAGGAAAACGTGAAGCGTGCACTTGAAGTGGCGGCAGCTGGCGGCCACAACATACTGCTCATCGGGAGTCCAGGCTGTGGAAAGTCGATGATGGCAAAGCGACTTCCCACAATTCTGCCACCGCTTACATTGTCGGAAAGCCTGGAAACGACGCAGATACATTCTGTAGCAGGCATCCTCGATGGCAAAACTTCACTCGTTTCAGTCCGCCCGTTCCGCACCCCTCACCACACGATATCCGATGTAGCCCTTATAGGCGGCGGCTCAAGCTTTATGCCCGGCGAAATAAGCCTTGCCCACAACGGAGTGCTTTTCCTTGACGAGCTGCCGGAATTCAGCCGTTCGGCTCTCGAGACAATGCGGCAGCCACTCGAAGACCGCACCATAAACATCACACGCACCCGCTACAACATCACGCTCCCCTGCTCTTTCATGCTTGTAGCCTCGATGAATCCATGCCCATGCGGATACCACAACGACCCGACGCACACCTGCACCTGTTCTCCGGGAAACATCGAGCGTTACCTGAGCCGCATATCAGGGCCGCTGCTCGACCGCATCGACATCCAGTGCGAAATCAGTCCCGTGCCCTTCAAAGACATATCCAAGGCTGCGCCGGGCGAACCGAGCGCCAACATCCGTGAGCGCGTCATCAAAGCGCGCGAGATTCAAGCCGCCCGCTACAAGGATTTCAAGGGCATCCACTGCAACGCCCAGATGACCGAGCGCATGATTCACCAGTTTGCCGAGCCCGATGAGGCCGGCATGGACATGCTCCGCATGGCAATGGAGAAGCTCTCCCTCTCCGCCCGTGCCTACAGCCGCATCCTCAAGGTAGCCCGCACCATCGCCGACCTCGAAGGCTCTGAGCATGTGCAGACGCAGCACCTCGCAGAGGCCATCGGATATAGAACGCTTGACCGCGGCGACTGGGCGGAACGTGGGTTCTGAGGCCAAACGAAAGTAATATGCATATTCTGCATAGAACTCAACTTGTGCGGAATTTGCACAAGTTCAATTGTTGGTAGTCACAAAAAATGCGACTACCGGTAAAGAGTCATGCGTGCAAGATTTGCACATGTGGTTAATGGTTATTCGTAATTTTGTGATAGAAATATTATGGCAAAGAAATTTGAGATACGAAACAGTACTGCAGAGTTCCTGACTTTCGTGGCAGAAGGTAAGGAACAAGGCATACAAGTACTGTATAAAGATGAAACGGTATGGGCAACGCAAAAGGCTATGGCTATGCTTTTTGACTGCTCTACCGACAACATCGGTTTACATCTAAAGAACATATTCAAGAGTGGCGAACTTAATGAAAACTCAGTTACCGAGAAAAACTCGGCTACTGCCGCCGATGGTAAAAACTACTTGACAAAGTTCTACAACCTCGATGCCATCATCTCCGTAGGTTATCGTGTCAATTCTATCCGCGCCACTCAGTTCCGTCAATGGTGCACTTATGTCATCCGACAGTTCTCGCTCCGTGGCTACATCATAGACAAGAAACGAATGGAGAACGGTTCGTTCATTGGAGAAGACTACTTCGAGCATCTGCTGGCCGAGATACGTGAGATACGATTGAGCGAACGCCGTTTTTATCAGAAACTTACGGATATCTATGCAACTTCCATCGATTATAACAAGGATGCACCGACAACAAGGCTGTTCTTCAAGAAAGTGCAGAACAAAATGCACTACGCTGTACATGGACATACGGCTGCGGAACTTATTGTAGAGCGAGCCAATGCCGAGAAGGAGCACATGGGATTGACGACGTGGGAGAATGCGCCTGACGGGAAGATTGTGAAACCCGATGTTAGCATTGCCAAAAACTATCTGAAACAAGTGGAACTTGAAGATATGGGGCGGCTAGTCAACTCGGTTCTTGACTTGGCAGAACGTATGGCAAAGCGTCATATCCCAATGACTATGGAAGACTGGGCAAAGCGAATAGACATTATACTTGAAGCCGGTGGCGATATCGTTCTGCATGATGCAGGAAAAGTAACTGCCGAGTTTGCGAAGAACTATGCAGAATCGGAGTTTGAGAAATACCGTATAATACAAGACAGATTGTTCCGTTCTGATTTCGACAAGTTCGAAGAATTGCCGTTCAACGACTTATAAGTGATTTACCCAAGAAGGCTCAGGAATTGGTGACGGTGACGGAATGGCTCTCTTTGCATTCTGAAGAACTGCAGGAGATGTGGGAAAAACAGAAAATAACAAAACTGTTTCTTTGAGTGTGTCTGAAATTTTGAGGATATCATCTCACATTAGAACTTCCTCAAGCTGTGTGTAGTAGTTGCAGCGTCCTCGCTGCAAACCTCTCGCTTGGTGTTTTCGTTTGGTATGACGCGAGGACGCGTCAACTACTAATTCTTCCCTCTTCATTCTTCCCTCTTCATTCTTCGTTCTTCACTCTTCCCTCTTCCCCCTTGCGTGCGCATGGCCAGCATAACTGCTTCTCCAACCAGGGCGATATCGGCAAGAGCATAATGTCGTTTTCCTCCCCTGTAGATGGTGTTTCCTGCAATTTCTGCAGTACGGAGAATGTTTGTCCGCACTTCGTCGTCACCAAAATATGTTGCAGCTCCTGTTGCGAACGCAGTGCCGGAAGGACTAAGCCCCATGATTACAGGTCCGGCATCAATATCTAATGCCAGCAAAGGACTCGAATTTCTATATTCAGAGAAACCGCGCAAGACTCCCTTTGGCTTCCAAAAGTTCTTTTTCAGATATGCATACTGTTCCCTGGCAAATGGTTCGTCTATCATTGTCAGATAGGAGCAGTTGAGGGCAGAATAAGAACCCTTGACCGGTGCGCCGTCTATCGGTGCGCCATCCGTGCCAAGGAATGAGACGAGCAGTCCTGTCTCGGGGTCACACCAATGTTCACGAGCACTTTCTACCCACTTGTTTACAGTCTCGACATACTTCCTTTCATGTTGTCGGGCATATTGCTGTAGGGCCACGATTGCCACAAGCATGTCTGGAATGTAAATCGGTTCGCCAGGGTAGGTTGGCAGGTTGAGCGTGCTACTGTTCAGAATGCGCCTGTTCATGGCTTCGCACAACGAATCGTACAATCCGTCATATTTTGGTCCTCCACCTATCGACTTATATCCGCCTATCATCCATGCCAAATGACTAATGTATGAGATGTGGCTTTTCTGCGAGTCAAGGTGTTCCAAAGCGTCTTCTTCCCATCGTTGGGTGTCATATTTCCGCAACTCCGGTGAGAGGACGATTTGTATAAGTTTGTCTACAGTCTGCAGATTGTCTTGTCTGGTATCCGGATATAATCGTGAGATATTCACCAAAGCAGAGGTATACATAGAACATGAGTACAGGGCCCACTCGCCTTGAAACTGTTCACCGATGCCCATGGGCATTTCGTCAAGCACTTTTTGTGGAGTGGTTGCCAGTTTGCTCTCAAGATATTTGCTGCGCTGCAGAATTTCTTCCTTCTCGCTGTCAAACGTCCCATGGTCGCGGCATTCCCAATATACACCGGAAATTCTCAGTAAAACAATTGCACAAGCTATTCCTGCAATCATTGCACTGCGTTTTCGCCAAGTTCCCGTCTTCCAATATTTCTTGCTCTTCCGTACTAAGATGTAGCAGGCCAATCCATATAGCGGAGGCAACACTATGCCCCAAAACGAGATTCTTCCCAAACAATAACTGCAGGCGACTGCGATGAAAAGATAAGTGACGCACGGCAACCACACACGACGCAGCCTGCCTTCCTTTGGTACAATCGCCAAATAGACATTGAATACAATGGTGCACACTGCTGTATACCACAAGGTCCCATTAGGAAAAGTGATATGCATGAGTGGCAGTATGCAAAGCAATGCATACTGCACCACCAACCATTTGGCAATGCCAATCATAGTTCCCAATATCTTTATCGTCAGATTGTCAATTTGCTCTTCCGTCATATACAATAATGAATTCAGACCGGGCAGACTGCATACATCTTGCTAGCTCCGCCTGTTCCTGTTCTCTACCAATGATTTTCTGCTTCATGCCCTATATGTTTTGATTAACTGCCAAATTACTACATTTTTACTTTACGGGAAAGCAAGCAAAGTTATTAGATAAACGCACCTTATCGCACAAACATGCGGGCGATAAGGTACGTTTATCTCGTAGTTTTCTCAAATTAGGCCCTATTCTTAATAAAAGCAACTTCATCTTGTACCGCATTGCCTACTGTCAAAAGGGCAAAATATCCGGCCCCTATTTATATAGACCGAATAGACATCCAGTGCGAAATGATCGCCGTACCCTTCAAGGACATCTCCAATGCCGCTCCCGGTGAGCCTAGCGCCAAAA
>CAVFSQ010000067.1:0-7462 GCA_963625145.1 Bacteroidaceae bacterium
ATTGCTATTGCAGAGCATTCTTTTGAACAGTTTTCGAACTGTGAAAATAGCAGGCAATTGTTGAATGCCGGTTGGCTTGCATCGTCATGGCTGCCTTGAATGATATTTGGCTTCAAAGCACGCACAGTAAGCTTCAGCGTGGAAATTGTAAGCCTTATTGTTCGGATTGTAAACTTTATGGTTTTGCGAATATGCCGGCTGCTGTGTTTCTGCGCAATGCAAAATTTGCGGCATTCATGTTTTTCATTTATTTTTGCGTATTGATTAGGCACAGTAGCCTAAAACAAAGTATAATAGTATTATGAAGAGAAACTTACTAGCCTCTATCTTGTCGTTGGCCCTCGCCGGTCCCGGCGCAATGGCCCAGCAAGTCAACGGATACCTATATGGAGCTTCGCAGGCACCCGATGGCAGCGAATGGAAATCGCCCGAAAAACTGTCGCTGAACAAGGAACAGCCGCATGCATGGTTCTTTGCGTTCCAAGATACCAAAGCGGCCAAAGGCGTTCTGCCCGAATACAGTAGCTATTACCGCTCGCTCGACGGCGAATGGAGTTTTCATTGGTCGGCCAACCCCGAAGGACGGAAAAACGGCTTCGAAAAACCGGATTACTCAACATCGGCTTGGGACAGGATTGAAGTACCTTCGGCCTGGAACGTAGCCGGAATACAGAAAAAAGGCAAACACAAGTACGGCATACCGATGTACGTGAACCAAGGCGGAATCTTCTATCACGAAGTAGCCGTGGGCGACTGGAAAAAGGGTGTTATGCGCGAACCGCCTAAGACATGGACCACATACAAGTACCGCAACGAAGTGGGGCAGTATGTGCGCACTTTCTCTGTGCCGGCTGACTGGAAGAACCGCCGCGTGATGGTTAATTTCGACGGGGTTGACTCGTTCTTCTATCTGTGGATAAATGGGCAGTATGTGGGATTCTCCAAAAACTCGCGCTGCCTGGCGCAGTTCGACATTACGAAGTATCTCGTGAAGGGCGAAAACCGCATAGCCGTGGAGGTTTACCGCAACAGTGATGCCTCGTTTCTCGAAACCCAGGACATGATGCGCATGGCGGGAATCATCAGGTCGGTCTACCTCACATCGCTTCCGCAAATTCACGTGAGCGACATCAAGGCCATTCCCGACCTCGACGCCAATTTCATCAACGGTGAGCTCGACATTACTGCAAGTGTGCGCAATCTTTCGAAGAAAGAAGCAAAGAACTACTCCATACACTATTCGCTCTATCCCGTGGAACTCTATTCCGACGTAGCTGCTGACAGTCCGGTTGCAGAATTCAAAGCTCCGCTTTCGGCCGTCGGGACCGGCGCAACGGTGTCGTGCGAAGCGAAAATCACCGTTACCGACGTACGCAAATGGTCGGCCGAAGCGCCGTGGCGCTATGTGCTTGTAGGCGAACTCAAGGACCGCAAAGGTAATGTGACAGAAACGTTTTCCACATACACCGGCTTTCGCAAGATTGAAATACGCGATACGCCTGCAAAGTCCGACGAATTCGGCCTGGCGGGGCGCTATTTCTATGTCAACGGCAGAACCGTGAAATTCAAGGGCGTCAACCGCCACGAAACCAGTCCCGAGCGCGGACATGCCGTGACGCGCCGGCAGATGGAAAAGGAAGTGATGCTCATGAAGCGCGCCAATATCAACCATGTGCGCAATTCCCACTATCCCGACAATCCCTATTGGTATTACCTCTGCGACAAATACGGCATCTACCTTGAAGACGAATGCAACCTCGAGTCGCACCTTTATTACTACGGCGACGCTTCGCTTTCCCACGTTCCCGAGTTCAAGGCGGCCCATGTGGCGCGCGAATTGGCAATGGTGCATGCCGAAGTCAATCATCCGTCGATAGTGATATGGTCGCTTGGAAACGAAGCGGGACCGGGCGACAATTTCAAGGAGTGCTACAAGGCGATAAAGAACTACGACAGCTCGCGCCCGGTGCAGTACGAGCGCAACAACGACATTGTCGACATGGGTTCCAACCAGTATCCGTCGATAGCCTGGGTGCGCAATGCAGTCAAGGGAAATGCCGGACTGAAATACCCGTTCCATATCTCCGAATACGGCCATTCCATGGGTAACGCTACGGGAAACCTCATCGACTACTGGGAAGCCATCGAGTCAACCAATTTCTTCTGCGGCGGAGCCATCTGGGAGTGGGTTGATCATGGACTGTACAACTACACTTCCGACGGCACGCTCTACCTGGCCTACGGTGGCGATTTCGGCGACTATCCCAACGACGGCACGTTCTGTCTCGACGGCGTGATGTTTTCCGACCTTGAGCCCAAACCGCAGTACTACGAGGTGAAAAAAGTTTACCAGAATATCGGCGTGAAGGAAAATGTCAGCTTGAAAGACGGGAAAGGCCGGATAGAGATTTTCAACAAAAACTATTTTGAGCCTGCCAACTACGACATACATTGGGCCCTCAGCGAGGACGGGCGCGACATAGCCAGCGGGGCTTTCGAAAACGTCAAGTCGATACCCGCACGCGCGAAATTCCTTGTTCCTCTGCGTTTCGATGCAAATCTTCTGAAAGCCGACCGCGAATATTTCGTGCGCATAGAGTTCCGCCTGCCTAAGGACATGCCGTGGGCTAAGAAAGGTTATGTGCAGGCCGAGGAACAACTGCCGGTGAAGGAAGCCTCGCAGCGCGAAGACATCGCAAAGGTTGCTTCGGGCGCCGCTCCGCAGGTTACGCAAAGCGGTAACGCCATAAAGGTAAGCGGCAAGGGTTTTTCCGCAGAATTCGACAACGCAAAAGGCACATTGTCTTCGCTTAAGTACAATGGCAGGGATATTATCGTAAGCGGTGAAGGCCCGAAACTCGACGCTTTCCGCGCACCGCTCGACAACGACAACTGGACATGGAACTCCTGGTATATAAACGGCCTTAATAACTTGCAACACAAGGCTGTGTCCCATACCATCTATGTGCGCAAGGACGGAAGCGTGGTGGTTTCCTACGATGTGGTGGCTCAGGCACCGTATGCCTACAAGCGTTCGGGTGGTACCTCGGGCAAAATAAAGGTGACACTCGCCGATGGCCGGGTATTCGGCGAAAACGATTTCAAGTTCAATGCATCGCAGGTGTGGACCGTATATCCCGACGGCAGCGTGGAACTTGAGTCTTCGATAAATTCCAACAACCCATCTGCCGTGTTGCCGCGCATCGGATACCTGATGCGTGTGCCCAAAGGCTTCGACAAATACACCTACTACGGCCGCGGCCCGATAAACAACTACAACGACCGCAAGACGGGCCAGTTTGTGGCCGTTCACGAAAGCACTGTAGGCGATCAGTTCCTGCCTTTCGGCAAGCCGCAAAGCATGAGCAATAATGAAGACGTGCGCTGGTGCGCGCTTACCGATGCATCGGGCACGGGAGCCGTGTTTGTGGGCAAAGGCGTGATGAGCACATCGGTGCTGGCTTATTCCGAGCAGGCTCTCGATACGGCAGCCCATTCCTACCAGTTGCCCGAAGCCGGCGACACTTATCTGCACCTCGACTGCAAGGTTACCGGCATAGGCGGCAACAGTTGTGGTCAGGGCGGACCGTTGGCTGAGGATGTTGTAAAGGCAGTGCCCTATGCCTTCGGCTTTATAATACGTCCAGTCTACAATGATATCCAGCAGAAGGCCGCCGTGAGCGCAACGGGCGAGACGCCGCTTGTCGTGAGCCGTTCGAAAAACGGCGAGGTTAGCGTGACTTCGCAAAACAGCGCTGCCAACATATATGTAAGCCTTAACGGAAAGCGTGCGCAGAAATACACCGGACCGTTCGGCTTCAAGCAAGGCGGCAAAGTGGTGGCCTGGGACGCAAATTCGCCCAAACTTAAAACCACTGCAAGCTACGAAAAAATCTACAGCATTCCCGCCGAAGTGATATTCGCAAGCAGCGTGGAGAGCGGCGAAGGCGATATCTCGCACCTTACCGACGGCGACAATTCAACCTATTGGCATACGATGTACAGCGTCACCGTAGCCAAATATCCGCATTGGGTTGATATGGATGCCGGTGAAACCAAGATGCTGACGGGCTTTACATACCTTCCGCGCCAGAACAGCCGCAACGGAAGGGTGAAAGACTATAAGGTGCAGGTGAGCAGCGACGGCAAGACGTGGAGTGAAGCCGTGGCACAGGGAGAATTCGAAGACAATCAGGCCGAAAAGAAAATAGTGTTCAGCAAACCGGTAAAAGCACGGTATGTGCGCTTCACCGCCCTCTCGTCGTGCGACGGGCAGGATTTTGCCACCGCAGCCGAAATGGGAATTCTTGCCGAATAGTAACGGCAACCTTACGGTAGACCGCATAACGTCAGCCCCGAAAGTCACTCGAAACTTTCGGGGCTGATTGTAGAAGGAAAAGCCTTGCGGCCGGACTTTGCGAGAATCAATTGTCCGTCTTATTTTACAAGCACTTTCTTCGTTGTGCCGTCGCTCATTATCAGGATATTCAGTCCTGTGGAAGGTCTCTTCAGCAAGCGGCCACTGCTGTCATATCGGCGAACCACCGTGTTGGCATTGTTGCTGCGGACCTGACTGATACCTGTAGTCTCTTTTGCTTCTATGAAGAAAAACTCTTTCCATTGGTCAGCGCTCTGATATGCTGTAAGCGAATTCTGTGGTACATAAAGCGTGCAGTCCCACTTGTTGATGTCGTCCAGCGCTTCTGTGCCGTGTAAATTTTAATTGAAAAGTGCAGTGGAAAATGATTGAAAAGTGCACCAGTCATTTCAACGCTGCAAAGATATAAAATCAGTTTTATTTATCATCATATTTCAAAAGTTTTTTAGTCTCTTTCAACCTATATGATTCTCCTGTCATGTTGATCAACATGGCCTTGTGTGTGAGTCTGTCCACCATAGCAGCCACAAGGATCTTGTCCTTTATCACTTCTCCCCACCTGTTGAATGCAAGGTTCGTTGTTATGATAATGGATTTCTTTCCTGCTCTAAGCGACAGATGATTGAAAAGCAGTTCTCCGCCTTCTTTGTCGCAGCTTACATATCCGAACTCATCGCATATGACAAGGTCGTACATTTCAAAACGTCTTTCAGGCATATGCAGCGTATGTTGTGATTTGCACTCCCTAATGAGTGTTATGAGGTGCGGCACAGATGTGAAGAAAACGCTGTATCCCTCCCGGCAGGCTTTTATACCCAATGCCGTAGCAATATGCGTTTTCCCCGTTCCCGGATTGCCTGACAGCACTATATTGCGTCCTTCTTTTATAAATGCAAGTGTCTCCATTTCCGGCAGTGCTGTCTGCGCATCCTTTGGCAATTCCGAACGTACGATTTCCTCCAGATAATGCAGGCTCGTGAAACCGGCACGGCGTATGCGCTGCTGGCATCCGTTCTCGTTACGGCGCTCCACCTCGCGCCGCAACAGTTCCGCGATGAAATCATAGTAAGACCATTGGGCCTTGTTGGCTTCTGCCACGACCTCCTCCATCTCGTCCCTGAAAACAGGCATCTTGAGTTCCTTAGCGTATGACAATATCTGTTCTTTTGTATTCTTTTCCTGTTTCATTGCCTTTATTGGTTTTCCGGTTGTCTATTATTGGTCAAGTCTGTAATACTGTCCAATGCGCTTATTGCTTCTTTCTCTATCTGCAATGCCTGCTGTGCAACGTTTGCGACAATGGCACAGGAAATATCGGAATTGCCGGTGATACCGTTCCCTGTGTACTTTCCGCTATGCATCTGGAGTTTTATCTGATCCAGGGTGATATGCTTTATGCCATTGGCTTTCAATACTCTACACGCTTGTAGCAGTTCTGTCGCCGAAAACCCTTGCTCATCCATGTATTGTATCAGTTGTACAAAGTCCTTAGGTGTTTCCTGAAAATATGAAGAGTACAGTTTGACTATCTGCTTTTCTGCCTGTTTCAATGCGAGGGAACCCTTCAGTGCACCAGGTTTGTGCAAGAACGTGTCTGTATAGTTTTCGAGCCTGAGGGACCATGCGCCTTGCTTGTACAAACGTTCGTGTGCCGACACTTTCTTGCCCTCATGGAAGATGCTGATCTTTTCACTGTACAGCCGGACTGATACTCTTTTCCCGACAAGATTGTCCGGAACAGAATAATGTGAGCCCATGACTGTTACCGTAGACCATTTGTCAACGCAATGTTCCGAAATCTCAAAACACCCCATTTCTCCAGAATATGCATGCAAGGCTTGTAAGTCAGCCTCCAACTTTTCCTCCTTTCCTGATGTTGAGATGCTTGCTTCCCCCTTGATTCAGTGTGCCACATGTATCGCTAAGATGTATTTGTGCTTTCTCTATGTTGTCAAACTTGTATTTTGTGGCGAATGCCTTGCGGCGTACATACTCCACGCTACGCTCCACGTGCCCTTTCTCCCAACCGGCGCGAATATTGCAGAAGCGGTAATCGTATCGGTAAAAAGCCGCCATCCGCAACAGATTTTCCGTAGGAGTCTTGCCGCCAACGAAACTTTTTATGGCCACACGCATATTGTCATATACCATAAGGGCCGGCACGCCCTTGACTTCCCGGAAGAAATTGCGGTGGGATTCCATGAAGGCAAGCGCATTCTGATGTCTGAAGATATAGGCATAGCGCCCATTGCTGTGTGCAAATGTAAACACTGCCATGTAAAAGCGCTGGCGCTTGCCGTGAATAAGGAGATTGACTTCTCCCCAGTCAAATTCGCATATGCGACCAGGATAGTAATATTGACGTACATAAGCTTCCTTGGGTTTATCAGCTATAGTCCTTTTTTCTATACGGCGTATGTACTGGCATAGAGTAGAATAGGCAAGACGATATCCATGCCTGACAAGATGCTCGTGCATGTCTATCTTGCGCATGCACTGCTTCTTCATTCCGGTACTGCGCTTTACTTCGTTCTCATGTAGGAAACCGCGAATGATATCAGCAACTTCTTTTGTCACAACACGTTCTTTACGGTTTGACGTGTCATAATGCGGTTCCATACACAGAAGCGTATTTAACGCCTCGTCCTTTTGCTCGCTTTTGAGGGCTTCTTCATAACTGCGAATAATTTTGTCAACAGTGTGAAAACTGTTGCCTGTAATACGGGTAATCTCATTCTTACCCATTCCCTGTACTCTGTACATGTGGATGATTGCTTGTCTATCTACCATCGATAACATATTTGTGTCTACGCCTATTTTATTCTTTATCATATAGGACGAAGACGGGTTAATATTTGCGTATGGTGGTGCATTTTTCAATCATTTTCTCACTGCACTTTTCAATTAAAATTTACAGTTTGCGAAACGAGAGCATGTATTCATGTTGGCTGAATACTTCCATGTAGATGCCAATGAAATGCTCACCCTATGGTTAGCCGACAAAATGCTCTATGCTGTGCAAGGAGAGAAAGAGGCGAAGTTGACCATACCAGCCTGTGATGCTGCAAAACACGCGTTAATGGA
>CAVFSQ010000068.1:0-2676 GCA_963625145.1 Bacteroidaceae bacterium
CACGAGCATTACGCGCAAATAGTCTTTGTTCCACAATCTTTCCATAGAGACTAACGGAGAAGCCGGTCGTCAATTCAGCAAATCGTCGTAATTCACATCACCGTTGTCGTTTTTCTTGGGCTTGTCCGCTGACGGTTCAGCAGGCTTTGCCGGTTCGCCATGCGTTTCCTGCATATCGAGCGTTACGTCGAACTCCAGGCTGTCGATTGCGGCTTGCACGGAATCCTTCCGGGCCCTTGCCCGCGACACATAGTCACACTGGTAGCACGAGCGCGATATTTCTTCCTTCGCTGCACCGAACTTCCGCTGGTATTTCGAGAACTGGGCATCGCCGAAAACCGACTGCATGAAATATCCCACAATTGGCAGCGCCGTACGGCTTCCCTGCCCCAAGGCTCCGGTGCGGAAATGTATCGAGCGGTATTCCCCGCCTACCCATGCTCCGGCAACAAGTCCGGGAGTCACGCCTACGAACCATGCATCGCTGTGGTTGTTGCTGGTTCCGGTCTTTCCGCCGAAATCGGTTGTCTTGCGGTAAGGTGCAACGTAGCCGCCCAACGACATTGACGTTCCGCCGGCCAGGTTCAAGCCCCCCTCGAGCGTTTTCTGCATCAGGAAGGCGGAACGGTACGACACTGCCTGTTTGCTTTCATCGGGTGCGGAATATATCACACGGCCGTGGCGGTCAACAATCTTCGTCACAAGCACCGGGTCGCGCTGACGCCCGTCGGCTGCAATGGTGGAATAGGCATCAACCAGCTCAAGCAGATTTACATCCGAAGCACCGAGCGAAAGCGACGGCGTATCGTCGAGTTTCGACTTTATGCCCATGGCATGGGCCGTGCGTATGATATTCTGTATTCCCACTTCCTGCCCGAGCCGCACGGCAACACTGTTGATGCTCTGTGCAAACGCGTGGAGCAGCGGCACACTGTCGCCTGAAAAGTTGCCGTTGGCATTTGTCGGCGCCCATCTCACCATCTGCCTGGTGCGGTTGTCGTAGACATCCATTGCAAAATACTCGTCGCGGCGGCGGCTGCACGGAGTAATACCCTGATTCATGGCCTCGGTATACACAAAGAGCTTGAACGTGGAACCCGGCTGGCGCATGGCAGTAACCTTGTCGTATTTCCACGACTTGAAATCAATATCGCCCACCCAAGCTTTTACATGCCCGTTGTCGGGTTCCATCGCAACCAGTCCGGCGTGCATGAATTTCACCATATAGCGTATAGAGTCCATGGTAGAAAGTTCCATTTCCTTTTCGCCGTCGTAGTCGAACACTTTCACCTTGTGCTTCAGATTGAGATAGTAGTTGATTGAGTCGGTCTGCGTTCCGAATTTCTGTTCTAGTTCCTTGTACTGCGCCGTGCGTTTCGCGAGGTTTTCTATGAAGTTGGGTATCACGTTGTGGTGCTCGTCGCGCCACGGGTCTTCGTTGCCCCAATGGTTGCGGAAATTGCGCTGCACGTTGCGCATCTGCTTCACAAGCGCCTTCTCGGCATATTCCTGCATCTTGAGATTGAGCGTGGAATATATTTTGAGCCCGGCGCTGTAAAGGTCGATGCCGTTGTCCTTGCACCACTGCCGCAGATAGTCGGCCACGGCTTCGCGGAAATAAAGTGCCTTGCCGTCGTAGGCGGTTTCCACCCTGAAATTGAGATCAATGGGGGTGTTCTGCAGCGAGTCGCACTCTGCGGCCGAAAGGTGGCCGTGGCTCTTCATATTGTCGAGCACCACGTTGCGGCGCATGAGACTGTTTTTCGGATTAAGCCGGGGGTTGTAGTAGCTCGTGGCCTTGAGCAGTCCCACAAGCACAGCCGACTGCGCCGCCGTGAGTTCCTTGGGACTGGTGTTGAAGTAAGTCTTTGCCGCAGTCTTGATTCCGTATGCATTCGAACCGAAGTCAACGGTATTGGAATACATCGTCAGAATTTCCTCCTTGTCGTAAAACAGTTCAAGTTCCACCGCGAGCACCCACTCCTTGCTTTTCATTATGAGAATCTTCACGCCGGGGATTTTTCCGAGAAGCCCCGTGGAATACATGGTGCGTACGCGGAACATGTTCTTCACAAGCTGCTGTGTTATGGTGGAAGCACCTCGGGCGTGCCCTCTCACCATGTCTTTTGCCGCCGCGAAAAGTCCCGTAAAGTCTATGCCGTGGTGACTGTAGAAGCGTTCGTCTTCGGTGTCGATAAGGGCATGGAAAAACACGGGATTTATTTCGTTGTAGTTTACCGGGGTGCGATTTTCGTTGAAATACTTGCCTATAAGCTGGCCGTCCTCGCTATAGAGTTCGGAAGCTTCGGAAGTTTCGGGATGCATGATGCTGTGTATGGTGGGCGATTTGCCGAAGAGCCAAAAGAAGTTGAGGTTTACGGCCGTGAAATACAGTATCACGAACGCGACAAACGAGATAATTCCGGCAATGGTCTTGTACCACCAGGGGCGCCCCTTGAACTGTGCTTTGTACCACCGGCCAAACTGCCGCAGCTTTGTTTTCAGGAATGTTAGCAGCTTCATGAGTCTGCCGAGCTTTTTCTTGTTCATTAGCTTTCTTGTTATGCCGCGGCTTCCAAAGAGCCGCTCTGCAAATGTAGCAAATTAAGACTTTCCGTGAGTTTGTTTGTCTATAAAATTTAGTATCGCCTCAAACTCGTCGGGACGAAACCAGGC
>CAVFSQ010000068.1:2686-7431 GCA_963625145.1 Bacteroidaceae bacterium
CCAGGCGATGCTGCCGTCGCGGCGATACCATGTGAGTTGCTTTTTCGCATATACCCGGGTATTTTTCTTGATTCTTGCAATCGCGTCGGGCAAGGTGAATTCTCCGTCGAAATACCTGAACATTTCGCGGTAGCCGACGGTATTGAGCGCCTGCAGATGCCGCATGGGATAAAGCCGCCGTGCCTCGTCTTCAAGCCCGAGTTCTACCATGCGGTCAACGCGCCGGTTTATGCGGCTGAAAAGTTCGGGCCTGCTTAAATTGAGACCTATTTTGACGACATTGAAAGGGCGCGGTTTTGCCGTCCGCGTACGGAATGACGTATAAGTACGGCCCGTGGAATGGCATATCTCAAGAGCGTGGAGCACACGCCGCGGGTTTTTCCTGTCGACTGTTGCGAAGTATTCGGGGTCAAGCCGCTGCAGTTCGCTGCAAAGCGCATCAAGTCCTTCGTCGGCAAGCCGCTGCTTCATAAGATTCCGCGTTTCAACGGGGACGGTAGGGATGTCGTCTATTCCGTTTACCACGGCATCCACATAAAGCATGCTTCCGCCCGAAAGAATCACATTGGGATTCGTGCGGTGCAGCCCGGCAATTGTTTTCAGCGCATCTGCCTCGTAACGCGCAGCACTGTAGTAGTCGCCGACCGACAGCGTACCTGTAAGATGGAACTCCGCCCTGGAAAGTTCCTCCTCGTCGGGGCGCGCGGTGCCAATCTTCATCTCGCGGAAAATCTGCCGCGAATCGGCATTGACTATCGCAGCGCCCAGAGCGCCGGCCAGCTTTATGCACACCTCGGTCTTGCCTACGGCAGTGGGGCCTGTAACTACAATCAGATTACCCAAAGCCGGGATTTCAAAATGACTGCGGGTCGCACGAACCGTCGGGCTCGTCGCTTATATCCAGTCCCTCGCCTTCAAGTTCGTCATCGCTGAAGCCTTCAGAGCCGTAAAAGTCGCCGTAAGCAAAGTCGTCGCTGGCGGAGGCTGTTTTCCCGTTCTTTTTCGCAGGCTTCTCCTCCACCTGTACCTGCACCGGAGCCTCGCCGATGCTGCGCGTGATTTCAGCTTCGGGCATAGTCATACCGGGCACCATTTCCTTCAGTTCTATATAGAAGGCGCGGTTGTTGAAAGTGTCGAAAACGAACTTGAGCCTTGCCGGCACGTCGTCGAGCAAACTGCGCAAGGTGGTGTTCTCCATTGTATAAACGTCTTCGTCGTAAGGAGAGTTGCCCATGTCCTCACGTGTTATCTCGCACTGTTTCTCCCATTCGTCGTTGGTGATGTAGAAACTTGTTATCTGGTTGTCTTCGTAATCGCACGATTTCAGTATGGCACGGCAGAAATCCAGGAAGGTGGCATCGGCGTCAATTCTGATTTCGCGCAGGAATTCATCGGATTCATCGCTTATTATTGTAAATCGGAAAAGCATATGTTTCGGTTGTTGTGCTGCGCGTTATTTGATTATTCCCCGCTTGGCGGTTTCCACGAAGTTTATGATATAGACAATCTCCTTGCTCATGGGCAATTTCTGCCTTATTTCCTCGAGGGCATCGTTGCGCAACTGCCCACTCTGGTAAAGGATGCGATAGGCTTCATGAATATTGCCGATTGTTTCGGGAGTAAATCCGCGCCGCCGGAGCCCCACGAGATTGAGTCCCTGGTATGCAGCGGGCTCGCGCGCAACGGTAATATATGGTGGGATGTCCTGGCTGAAGCGTGTGCCTCCGCCTATCATCACATAGCCGCCCACATGGCAGAACTGGTGTATGAGCACATTGGCACTTATCACGGCACAGTCGTCAATGGTCACCTCGCCGGCTATTTTTGTGGAATTTCCTATTATGCATCCGCTGCCGAGTGTAACATCGTGGGCCACATGCACTCCCTCCATAAGCAGATTGCCCGAGCCTACGATAGTGCGGCCCTTGGCTGCCGTGCCGCGGTTGACGGTCACGTTTTCGCGTATGCGGTTGTTGTCGCCGATGATTGCCGTTGTCTCTTCACCGCGGAATTTCAAATCCTGCGGCACGGCACTTATCACGGCACCGGGGAAGAATGTGTTGCCGTTTCCGATGCGTGCTCCGCTGAGCACAGTCACACTGTTCATAAGCACATTGTCATCGCCTATCTCCACATTTTTGTCGATAAAACAGAAGGCGCCTATTTCGCAGTTTTTTCCGATTTTGGCTTCGGGGTCAACGAAAGCCAGCGGGCTGATTTTATTCATAGCAGCGGTATTTTGTGTCATTTGTTTTTTACTATCTGTGCGGTAAACGTAGCTTCGCAGACTATCTGCTCACCAACGAACACCAGTCCTTTCATCGACGACACTCCATGGCGCACCGGTGCCAGCAGACGCACATTGAAAATAAGCGTATCGCCCGGCACTACCTTACGGCGGAACTTCACGTCGTCGATTTTCATGAAATACGTGCTCCAGCGCTCGGGTTCCTCCACGGTGCTGAGCACAAGCAGTCCGCCGGCCTGCGCCATTGCCTCCACCTGAAGCACTCCGGGCATAACCGGCTCCTGCGGGAAATGCCCTGTAAAGAACGGTTCGTTGGAAGTTACGTTCTTCACGGCCACTATATGATTCGAGCCCATGGCTATCACCTTGTCCACGAGCTGCATGGGATAGCGGTGGGGCAAGAGCTGGCGTATGCGGTTCACGTCCATTACCGGCTCTTCGTTGGGGTCGTAGGCAGGCGCCTGGATTTCGTGTGCGCGTATCTCGCGGCGCAGTTCGCGGGCAAACTTGTTGTTTATGGTATGGCCCGGGCGTGTTGCGATGATGCGTCCCTTGATAGGACGGCCCACAAGCGCCATGTCGCCCACGATGTCGAGCAGTTTGTGGCGCGCGGGCTCGTTGGCCCATTGCAGCGGGCGTGCGGAAATGAAGCCGAGCTTGGTGGCGTCGCGACGGGGCACCTTCATTTCGTCGGCTATCTGGTCGAGACTTTCCTGGCTCACTTCCTGCTCGTAAATCACAATGGCATTGTCGAGGTCGCCGCCCTTTATAAGGCCGGCTTTCAGCAACGGCTCCACTTCGCGCATGAACACGAAGGTACGCGCTGCCATAGCCTCGGTCTTGAACTCTGAAAGACTGTTGAGAGTGGCAAACTGGCTCGAGAACCACTTCGAACCGTAGGATATCATGGCCGTTATGCTGAACTCGTCGTCGGGAAGTATCACTATTGACGAGCCCGTAGCTTCGTCGTGCACTTCGATTTTCTTCTTTATGATATAGAAGTCCTTGGGAGCATTCTGTTCCTTCATGCCCACTCGCTCTATTTCCTTAACAAAAGGCTCGGCCGAGCCGTCGAGTATAGGGAACTCAGGGCCGTTGACCTGCACGAGGCAGTTGTCTATGCCCAAAGAGTAGAGCGCTGCCATGGCATGCTCTATAGTAGAGCAGCGTGCATCGCCCTTGGCCACCACAGTGCCGCGTGTAGTTTCAACCACATTCTCGGCCGTAGCGGATATCACAGGCTCGCCTTCAAGGTCGATGCGCTGTATTTTGTATCCAGTATTTTCGGGGGCCGGATTAAATGTTACCGTGAGGGCCAATCCTGTATGCAGTCCTTTTCCGTGAAGAGAGAAGCTGCCGTTGAGTGTAGTCTGTTTAAGCATATTGTAGTGTTTGTTTTTTCGGGTTATTCCTTGTTTTCGTTATTGTCTGAATTCAGTTTCCGCTGCATTTCGTTCACCTGCCTGTACATTTCGGGAAGATTGCGGAAAACGGCCGCAGCCCTGGCAAAGCGGCGTGCGTCGATAGCCGGCGAGCCGAGCACAGTCTGCCCTTCCTTGAGTATTGGTCCGGCAATTCCCGCTTGGGCGCCGGAACGGGTGCGCGATGCTATGCTGGCATGGCCCGTGATTCCCACCTGGCCGCCGAACACACACCATTCGCCTATCTTGGTAGTTCCCGCAACGCCCACTTGTGCCGACATTACGGTATGGTCGCCGATTTCGTCGTTGTGGGCAATCTGCACCAGGTTGTCGAGCTTCACGCCGTTGCCGATACGGGTTGTGCCCATCATTGAACGGTCGACGCATGTATTGGCACCAATTTCCACGTTGTCGCCGATTTCCACGTTGCCTATCTGCGGAATCTTCTCGTAGCCGGCGGGAGTTGGCGCAAAGCCGAAACCGTCGGCCCCTATCACGCACCCCGAATGCAGTATCACGTTCGCCCCTATACGGCAGTCGTGGTATACCGAAACGTTGGGGTATATCGTACACCCCGGACCTATCACCGTGCGCTCCTCTATGGTGGCATTCGGGTAGATGCAAGTGCCATCGCCAATGCAGACGTTGTCACCCACATACGCCAGCGGACCGATATATACATCCTTACCTATCTTTGCACTTCCGCTTACGAAAGCACGGTCGCTGATGCCGCTGCGACGCGGCTTGCTCTGCTCGTACAGGTTCAGAAGGCGCGCCACCGCCTCGCGCGGGTCCTTTACACGCACAAGCGTTGCCTGCACCGATGCCGAAGGTTTGAAGTCTTCGGGAACGAGTATTATGCTGGCTTCGGTAATATAAACAAAACTCTCGTATTCCTTGGCATAGAAAAATGTGAGGGCACCATTTTTTGCCGCATCGATATTGGCAAAGGTGCTGACAATTGCATCGGTGTTTCCCTCGACGCTGCCGCCCAAAAACGCGGCTATCTGCTTGGCTGTAAATTCCATTTCAATCCTTATTTTGCCCTTGTTTTTGCATTGCCCGCGCATAAGCGC
>CAVFSQ010000069.1:0-7311 GCA_963625145.1 Bacteroidaceae bacterium
GCCCCATACACTGTCGTCCGGGGCACATGAACGTAAACTGGAACTATAACGTAAGTGACGGATTGGGTTTCCACGAAATGCTGCAGCTGGCAGAAGACATCGGCGCCGAACCTCTTTTTGTGGTAAACATCGGTCTCGGGCACGGCTGGATGGCTCCCTACACCGAAATCGGGGAATATATAGACGAAGCCCTCGACGCCCTAGAGTATTGCAACGGTGACACCACAACAGTCTACGGCGCAATGCGCGCTGCCAACGGGCATCCGGAGCCTTTCAACCTAAGGCTGCTGGAAATTGGCAATGAAAACTACAACTACATCTTCGACAGCAATAACGACCAAAGTGACCACTACACCGAGCGATACAAGGCTTTCTACGATGCTGTAAAATCGCGCTACCCCGAGACAGTCATAATAGGCAATGTGGAGTCGTGGGGCACCGACAACCCCACATGGCGCAACCTTCATAAAGTAGATGCTGTGGACGAGCACTACTACCGCTCCCCTTCCTGGTTCATTTCCCAATACGAAAAATACGACACCTACGACCGGTCGCGGCCCAAAGTTTATATAGGGGAATATGCCGTAACGTCGAATTTCGGAACAAACGGCAACCTAAATGCTGCCTTGGGCGAAGCGGTGTTCATGCTTGGCACGGAACGAAATTCCGACATGTGCCTTATGGCAAGCTACGCTCCGATTTTCGTAAACGAAAACGATCAGAAATGGAAACCCGACATGATACGCTTCAACTCAAGCAAAAGCTGCGGCACGCCATCCTACTACGTTCAGCAGTTAATGTCGAACTACACGGGAACCTACAACGTGCAGTGCCGGGAGCAGGGCAACAACGCCACAATTGATGCCGGTTTCGGATTCAGTACCTGGAATACGCAGGCAAGCTACTCGCATCTGCGCATAACCGACGGCAAAGGGAAAACGATTTTCAAGGACAATTTCAAGAAGCCGGGGAAGCAGTGGAGCGACAACGGAAACTGGGTAACCGAAGGCGGGAAAATCACACAGAACGACAGTTCGCTGCAAGGCGCAATCATCAGCTGCAGCGCAGCAACCGGTGACGACTACACGCTGGAAGCCGACGCTGAGAAAATCTCGGGCCGCGAGGGCTTCCTCATTGCTTTCAAGTATTCCGATTCCGACAACTACCTATGGTGGAACCTCGGGGGATGGGACAACACCAAACACGGCATTGAATACTGCAACAACGGTGCGAAGTCTACCATCACCGAAGTGCCAGGCTCAATAGAAACCGGACGCAAATACCGCATACGCATTGAAGTGAAGGGGAGCCACGTAAAATGCTTCCTAGACTCAAAGCTTGTACACGAGATTGACATTCCGCAGAAACGCCGCATGTATGTCTCCACCACTGCCGACAGCGAATCCGGAAAGATGTTCGTAAAGATAGTGAACCCATCGCCTGAGGCCATAGCTACAAGAGTAAACATAAGCAATACCACGGTAAACGGCGGGGAGCGAATAGTGCTGGGCAGCGCCCGCGGCACCGACGAGAACACTCTCGACAACCCCATGAATGTTGCCCCGAAGAGCAGCAAAATTGCAGGGTGCCGCCCCGACGGCTTCGACTGCACCATAGCCCCCTACTCGCTCAACATTTTCGTGCTCAACACCGAAGATTCCCAACGGCAAACGCACTGACAAAAGTTTTACTGAAAGAATACAACCACAAAATATGAATCAGAAAATAATCATTCTTGATTTCGGTTCGCAAACCACGCAACTCATAGGTCGCCGCGTGCGCGAACTCGATACATTTTGCGAAATCTTGCCCTACAACAAGTTTCCCTACGACGACGAAAGCGTAATCGGCGTAATACTAAGCGGTTCGCCCTACAGCGTCTACGACAAAGAAGCCTTCAAGGTGGACCTCGACAAGATAAAGGGCCGCTGGCCGATACTTGGCATCTGCTACGGAGCGCAGTACATTGCCTATACCCACGGAGGGAAGGTTGAGCCTGCCGGCACACGCGAATACGGCCGGGCAAACCTTACCAGCGTTGACACTTCAAATCCTCTCTTCAAGGGATTCGAAGCCAACTCGCAGGTATGGATGAGCCACGGCGATTCGATTACCGCCATCCCCGAAGGCTACAAAGCCATTGCTTCGACCGAGAAAGTGAAATATGCCGCCTTTGCGTCGGAAAACGAAAAGATATGGGGAGTGCAGTTCCACCCCGAAGTGTTCCACTCCACCCAGGGAACTTTGCTTCTGCGCAATTTCGTGGTAGACATCTGCGGAGGAAAGCAGGACTGGAGCGCGGCATCGTTTGTAGACACTACCGTAGCCGAACTGAAAAGCCAGCTGGGCAACGACAAGGTGGTACTGGGGCTTAGCGGAGGCGTTGATTCATCGGTAGCCGCAGTGCTTCTCAACAAGGCCATCGGCAGCAACCTCACCTGCATCTTTGTCGACCACGGCATGCTGCGCAAGAACGAGTTTGAAGGCGTGCTTGGCATGTACAAGGACCTCGGACTTAACGTGATAGGTGTAGATGCCAGCAAAAAGTTCTTTGCGGAGCTTGCCGGCGTAACCGAACCCGAAAAGAAGCGCAAGATTATAGGCAAAGGCTTCATCGACGTGTTTGAGGAGGAAGCGCGTAAGCTTGAAGGCGTGAAATGGCTGGCACAGGGCACAATCTACCCCGACCGCATCGAAAGCCTCAACATCACCGGACGCACCATCAAGAGCCACCACAACGTAGGTGGCCTGCCCGAAAAGATGAACCTCAAGCTTTGCGAACCACTGAAATGGCTCTTCAAGGACGAAGTGCGCCGTGTGGGCCATCAGCTTGCAATGCCCGACCGTCTCATACTGCGCCATCCTTTCCCCGGACCGGGACTGGCAGTGAGGATTCTCGGCGACATCACTCCCGAGAAGGTGCATGTGCTGCAGGAAGCCGACAACATCTTCATACAGGGCCTTCACGACTGGAAGGTGAAGAATTCCAACGGCACTGAAGACGAGCTCTACAACCACGTATGGCAGGCGGGAGTTGTGCTGCTGCCCGTGAAGAGCGTGGGTGTTATGGGCGACGAGCGCACCTACGAGCGTGCCGTAGCTCTGCGTGCCGTTACCAGTGCCGACGCCATGACTGCCGACTGGGCGCATCTTCCCTACGAATTCCTTGCAAAGGTGAGCAACGACATCATACGCAACGTGCGCGGAGTGAACCGCGTTTGCTACGACATCTCCTCAAAACCACCTTCAACTATCGAGTGGGAATAATGTTTCCCACGGGAGCCTCAGTCTGAGGTGCATCCCGCAAAGACGAAATCAGCATAGAGAACATACCGGGTGCCTTGCAATTTGAATTATAAGCCTTATAATTCAAATTGCAAGGCATCTTGCATTTCCGCTATGCGCAAAGAATTTCCCCGACAAAGGCTTTGCCGAAAAAAAAGAAAGTGCACCCAATGGCACACCTTCTTCTCATTCACATTTTTAACGACAATTCCTGCCTTATTTCAGACAGAAGAACATTTCGTTTTCCTTTTCCTCTACTTCAAGTTTGTCTTCGCGAAGCAACCAGCCGAGACCGAGATAGAATTCCTTCTCGTTGATTTTTGCCAGTTTCTTGATTTGTTTCAAAGTCAGTTCTCCTTTTTCGTTGAGAACACTCCAGATTTTGCCTGCTGTTTCTCCAGCTTTCTCTTGCATATTGTTTTTGTTTTAGCGGGTTTAGCACTGCTCCACCCTAGTTTGTCACTGCAAAAGTAATTGATTGGGGTTTTACGCTGGCCACAATAAATTAAAAAAATATGCGGAAATATGCCGTAGGAGGTGTGTTTGCCATACGCAACAGTCAAAAAAAAGAGAACCACGCCGTTAAGCGCAGTTCTCCTCTTGTTTTCCGTAATCGTTGCGGTATCAGTATTCTGCCTGAATGATACCGCGTTTCGATTCGCCTATAAACTTCATTATGTTAGCGATTTCTTCGCTTTGCGGAATCTGCTCCTTGATTTTCAGCACTGCGTCTTCCACACTGGTGTCACCGTTGAACACCAGTCGGTAGGCGTTTGTGATGTGGCGGAGTATTCTCTCGCTAACATTGTGCTTTTTCGCGAGGAGCTCGGCATTGACTCCGTGATACATCACGGGGTTGCCGCAGGTGATGATGTAGGGGGGCACATCCTTCTGCACGCGGCATCCGCTCTGTATTAAGGAGAAGCGCCCTATACGGCTTCCTTCGTGCACCACCACAAGGTTTGAAAGTATTGCTTCGCTTTCAATCTTCGTGCAGCCGGCAATTATAGATGCGATGCCGAGCACGGTGTTGTTGCGTATTTCGGCGTCGTGGCAGATGTGCACCTTTTCCATGATGAAATTGCCGTTGCCGATGCGTGTTGCTCCTTCGGTATGCGTGCCGCGGGCTATGACCACGTTTTCGCGGATGTCGTTGTTGTCGCCGATGATGAGCTGGCTTTCTTCGCCCGAGAACTTGAAGTCCTGCGGGTCTACGCCCAGCAGTGCATGGCCGTGGACTTTGTTTCCCTTTCCGAGCACAGTGCCTTTCAGCACTCCGGCATAGGGCATAATCACGCAGTCGTCGCCTACAACAGCGCCTTCGCCTATAAATGCAAAAGGCATTACCTCTACATTGTTCCCCAATTCGGCTTTCGGGTCTACGTATGCATATTTGCTTATCATGTTATATCGTTTTTTTGACGGGTGATTGTCAGTTTCGTCCTCCTCCCAGTGCTGCGTAAAGGTTTACGGCAGCCTGCAGCTTGGAGTAGTTGTCGTTGATGAGGGTGAGCTGTGCATTGAGCAGCGACATTTCGGCCGTGAGTTTCTCGAGGTAGGTTGTCGAGCGGTCGAACTTGAAGAGTTCGTAGGTCTGGTCGCGTGTTTTCTTCAAGGCTTCCACCTGCTGGCTGCAGATTGTTGCCTTTTCGCACGCTGCCTTGTAGGAATAGAGTGCGTTGCTCACTTCGGTGCCGGCATTGAGCAGAGTCTGCTCGAAGGTGTTCTGCGCTGCGCGCTGTGCCGACTGCGCTATCTTGAGCTGCGCCGTGAGCTTGCCTTGCTGGAATATGGGCTGCACCAACTGCCCCACAAGGTTCGTGATTATCTTTCCGGGATTCACGATAACGCCGTTGCTGTTGGTCCATCCTGCCTGCCCTGTGATGGTGAGCTGGGGATAGAAGGCAGAGTATGCGGCGTTGGTGGCGTAGAACGCCGAGCGCAGCGAGTATTCGGCAGCCTTGACATCGGGGCGGTTGGAAAGGAGCTGTGCGGGCACTCCAGCCGACATGCCTTCGGGCAGTTGCTGTGCTACCAGCGTTGAGCGTGTTATGGTGTGGGGGGCTTCGTGGAGTATCATGCACAGCGAGTTTTCGGTTTCGCGTATGCTCTGCTCGAGTGCGGGTATGGTGGCCTTGATTTGCAAGTTGTTGGCGCGTGCCTGCTCCACGGATGCCATGTTGGTCATGGCAGCCTTCTGCATTGCCTCCATAGCTTCCACGTTCTTGTCCCAAAGTTCCGAGGTTTCGCGTGTGGTGCGCAGCTGCTCGTCGAGATTAAGCAAGGTGTAGTAGAGGTTTGCCACGTTAGCAATTATCTGCGTCTGCACCGACTGCTTGTAGGCGTTGCTCTGCATGAGCACGGACTTTGCCTGTTCCTTGGCGTTGCGTATGCTGCCGAAGAGGTCTGCCTGCCACGAGGCAGTGAGGGGCACGCTGTAGACCTTAGTGGCCTTTGCTCCGTCGAAGCTGCTGAGTGTGCCCTGTGCGCTGAGGCTGAGCGACGGAAGGTAGGCGAGCTTTGCAGCCTTGAACGAAGCCTGTGCCTGCTCAACGGTTTCCTGCGCGTTGAGAAGGTCTGTGTTGCTGCCGAGCGCCTTTTCAATGAGCGACTGCAGATAGCTGTCGGTGAATACCGAGCGCCACGGCATGTTACCGAAATTGAGCGTGTCGCTTGTGAGCACTCCGGCGGTGCTTGTGGTGTCACGGTAGAGCGCCCCTACCGGCAGGTTGTCGGGACGTTCGTAGTTGGAATATATACGGCAGCTTACTAAGCCCTGCACGGCAACCATGAGCAATAGTATGTTGCCGGCAGTTTTTTTGATATTCAGTGTCATGTTCATCTTTCTTTTTTATTTCGAATATTGAGCTATATCGCCGCGTGCGTCGCTGTTGTCGATGTCTTCCCAAACCATGGGCTTAATCTTTTCCTGCAGATACTGGAAGATTACGAAGAGCGAGGGGACTATGAATATCTGGAAGAGCACGCCGATGAGCATGCCGCCCACGGCTGCGGCACCGAGCGAGCGGTTGCCGTTGGCTCCTACTCCCATTGCGAACATAAGCGGCAGAAGTCCCACGATCATGGCGAGCGAGGTCATCATGATAGGACGCAAACGGGCTCCGGCTCCGAGCACAGCGGCCCAGGTGATGCTCATGCCCATCTTGCGGCGCTCGAGAGCGAACTGCACGATAAGAATGGCGTTCTTAGCCAGAAGTCCGATGAGCATGATGAGCGATATCTGCACGTAGATGTTGTTGGAGGCAGCACCGAGGAAGGGCAGAATGTTGTTGGCGAGTCCCAGCAACTGTATGAAGATGAAACTTCCGGCGAGTCCGAAGGGCACGGAGAGTATCACGGCCAGTGGCAGCAGATAGCTTTCGTACTGTGCGCTGAGCAGGAGGTAGATGAAGGTGATGCAGAGCACGAAGATGATTGCCGTTGCGCTGCCGCTGCTCGACTGCTCCTCACGCGTGATGCCTGAGTATTCGTAGCCGTAGCCCTGCGGCAGGTATTTCTCTGCCACTTCCTCCACAGCCTTTATGGCCTGGCCGCTGCTGTATCCGTCGGCGGGGTTGCCGTTCACGGCCATTGAGGTGTACATGTTGAAGCGGTTGATGCTGCTTGGGCCGTAGACTTTCTTTATTGTCATGAACTGCGTGATGGGTGCCATTTCACTACCGTTGCGCACCTTGATTTTCTTGAGCGACTCGAGGTTGGTGCGCTCGCTGCGTTCGGCCTGCACCATAACGCGGTAGAGCTTTCCGAAGCGGTTGAAGTTCGAGGAGTACAAACCGCCGTAATATCCTTGCAGTGTGGTGAGTATGTCGTTAGGCGTGAGCCCTGCCTTCATACACTCGGCAGCGTCAATGTCGATCATATACTGCGGGTAGTTGGGGCGGAACGACGTCTGTGCCTGTGTAATTTCGGGGCGCTCGTTGAGATGGGCTATGAAGTCCTGCGCCACTTTGTAGAACGACTCGATGCTGCCGCCGGTCTTGTCCTGGAGGTTAAGCTGGAAGCCAT
>CAVFSQ010000070.1:0-7210 GCA_963625145.1 Bacteroidaceae bacterium
CCGGTATATGTTCATAGCACAGCGACTCAGAAAAGAAAACATTGCGGAATATCTGCTCTATATGTGGCAGGTGGAAGATACCCTGCGCGCATACGGCTGCGACATCCGCCGGATAGCACAGGAATATGTGCCGCAATTCAAGCTCGACGAAGACCGGAGGGCCGAATTGGTGAACTGGTACGACAGCCTTTGCTCCATGATGCGCTCGGAAGGCGTGAAGGAAAGCGGGCACCTGCAGATAAACCGGAATATAGTGGCCGAACTCGAAGAACTGTCGCAGCAACTGCTCGAAAGCCCGAACTTCCAGCGCTACCATTCGGCTTTTTTCGCCCTGCTGCCCGACATCATGGAGCTGCGCAGGCGCGGGAACGCCAGCACGCTGGGCGACATCGAGGTGTGCTTCAACGCACTTTACGGCACCATGATGCTGCGACTGGCAAAGAAACCCCTCGGCACGGCAACCGAAGAAGCCATAAAGCGCATTTCGGGGGTAATGGCCATGCTTGCGTCATATTACCGGAGCAACCGCGAGAAACCTTTGGATTTCGAGGACGCAACAGGCGTTTCGTAAAAATACTTGTATATGAAAAAGATACTTGTGACAGGGGCAAATGGGCAGCTCGGAAGCGAGCTGCGTTTTATTGCCGGCAGTTGGCCGCAGTTTGACTTTCTGTTTACCGATGTGAACGAACTTGACATCTGCAACGCTTCGGGCGTTGACGCTTTCGTGGCAGACAATGCCGTGGACGTGATAGTCAACTGTGCCGCATATACGGCCGTCGACAAGGCCGAGAGCAACGAGCCGAAAGCCACGGTGCTCAATGCCGTTGCCCCCGGCTATCTGGCTGCTGCCATGGAAAAACGCGGCGGGGCCATGGTGCAGATTTCCACCGATTACGTGTTTCCCGGAAACGCCTCGCAGCCTGTGGACGAAGACGCCCCGGCGGCGCCGGCATCGGTTTACGGGCGCACGAAGCTTGCCGGCGAAAAGGCAGCCCTCGCAGCCTGCCGCAATACAGTGATAATACGCACAGCGTGGCTTTATTCCACGTTCGGCAACAATTTCGTGAAGACCATGATACGCCTGGGCCGTGAGCGCGACACGCTCGGCGTGGTGTATGACCAGGTGGGCACACCCACTTATGCCCGCGACCTTGCAGCGGCAATAATGCAGATTCTGGCCAAAGGCATAGTGCCGGGCATTTACCATTTCACCGACGAGGGAGTAGCTTCGTGGTACGACTTCACCGTAGCGATTCACAAATTTGCAGGCATCGGCGGTTGCCGCATTTCGCCCATACGCACCGCCGACTATCCCACGCCGGCAGCACGCCCCGCCTACAGTGTGCTCGACAAGTCGAAGATAAAACGCACTTACGGAATTGAAATCCCGTATTGGGCCGACAGCGTGAAGCTGTGTGTGGAATCCTTGCTAAAATCCGAAAACAGCCTATGAACGAAATACAGCGGCGGCGCACTTTCGCCATAATCTCACACCCCGACGCGGGCAAGACAACACTCACCGAGAAGTTCCTGCTTTTCGGCGGACAGATACAGGTGGCCGGAGCCGTGAAGAGCAACAAGATACGGAAGACCGCCACTTCCGACTGGATGGACATCGAGCGGCAGCGCGGCATCTCGGTCACAACTTCCGTGATGGAATTCGACTACCGCGACTACAAGGTGAACATACTCGACACCCCGGGCCACCAGGACTTTGCCGAAGACACCTTCCGTACGCTCACTGCCGTAGACAGCGCCATCATTGTGGTCGACTCGGCAAAAGGCGTAGAGGCGCAGACACGCAAACTCATGAACGTGTGCCGCATGCGCAATACCCCGGTAATAATCTTCGTCAACAAGATGGACCGCGAGGGCAAGGATGCCTTCAGCCTGCTCGACGAGCTTGAAGAAGAACTGCAGATAAAGGTGCGCCCGCTGTCATGGCCCATAAACCAGGGATACAACTTCAAGGGCGTATACAACATATATGAGCACAGCCTCAACCTTTTCGCTCCCGACAAGCAGAAGGTAACCCAGAAGGTAGAGGTGGATATCAGCAGTAGCCAACTCGAAGAACACGTTGGCGAAAAGGATGCCGCGCAATTGCGCTCCGACCTTGAGCTGGTGGAAGGAGTCTATTCCGAATTCAACCGCGACGATTACCTCAAGGCCGAAGTGGCCCCCGTGTTCTTCGGCTCGGCACTCAACAATTTCGGTGTAAAGGAACTGCTCGACTGCTTCGTGGAGATAGCCCCCTCGCCGCAGCCTGTGCTGGCCGAAGAAAGGATTGTGAACCCCGACGAGCCTAAATTCACCGGGTTCGTGTTCAAGATAACGGCAAACATCGACCCCAACCACCGCTCGTGCATCGCTTTCTGCAAGATATGCAGCGGGCGTTTCGTGCGCAACACTCCCTATCTTCACGTACGCCAGGGCAAGACTATGCGCTTCTCTTCGCCGGCACAGTTCATGGCCCAGCGCAAGAGCACCGTCGACGAAGCTTTTGCCGGCGACATCGTGGGACTCCCCGACAACGGCGTGTTCAAGATAGGCGATACGCTTACCGAAGGCGAACTGCTGCATTTCAAGGGCCTTCCGAACTTCTCGCCTGAAATGTTCAAGTATATAGAAAATGCCGACCCTATGAAGAGCAAGCAGCTTGCCAAGGGCATCGAGCAGCTGATGGACGAAGGTGTGGCCCAACTTTTCGTCAGCCAGTTCAACGGCCGCAAAATCATCGGTACGGTGGGCCAGCTTCAGTTTGAAGTGATACAATACCGTCTCGAAAACGAATACAACGCCAAATGCCGCTGGGAACCGGTGTCGCTCTACAAGGCCTGCTGGATAGAAAGTGCCGACAAAGAGCAGCTCGACGATTTCCGCCGCCGCAAATACCAGTACATGGCCCACGACCGCGAAGGGCGGGAAGTGTTTCTCGCCGACAGTTCGTATGTGCTGCAGATGGCACAGCACGATTTCCAGAATATTAAGTTCCATTTCACGTCAGAATTCTAAAGCAAGGCCATTATGAATACAGGGGAAAATTCCGGCAGCGGCAAAATTCAGGGTTATGCCGACGACATACGCCGGGCTGTGGAGGTGATGAACCGCGGTGGCGTGATAGCATATCCCACCGATACCATTTGGGGGCTGGGCTGCGATGCCACCAATGCCGAGGCCGTGAAGCGCATCTACGACATCAAGCGGCGCAGCGATTCCAAGGCGCTCATCACCCTTGTCGATTCCGAGGCAAAGGTGGAGTTTTATGTAAAGGAGGTTCCCGAAGTGGCATGGCAGCTGATTGAAGTGGCCGACAGCCCGCTTACAGTCATTTACGACGGAGCCCGCAATCTGGCCCCGAATCTTGTGGCCGAAGACGGCAGCATCGCAATACGTGTTACGGCCGAAGAATTCAGCCGCGAGTTGTGCCGCCGTTTCAAAAAGGCAATAGTGTCAACTTCTGCCAATGTCAGCGGCGAGCCTTCGCCGCGCACTTTCGCCGACATAAGCCCCGAAATACTTTCGGCAGTTGACTATGTGTGCGAAAGCCGCCGCGAAGAGAGCGTTCCCCATAAACCGTCGTCAATAATAAAGCTCGGAGTTTCGGGCGAAGTGAAAATAATAAGGTAAAAATGACTTCAACATCGGCACAGGAAGAAAGTGTTGTGGCACAGCGTTTCGGCTCATGGCTCGAGAAGCATCTCTCGCAGCAGCAACTTGTTGTTGTGCTGAGTTTCTTTATCGGCATATTCACAGCTTGCGCCGCCTATTTCCTGCGCCGGTTCATAGCGTGGATACAGTCGCTGCTTACTGCCGGTTTCGACATCACCAATGCCAACTGGCTGTTTCTCGTGTATCCCGTCGTAGGCATTTTCCTGACTGCGCTTTTCATAAAATACGTGGTGCGCGACAATATAAGCCACGGCGTTACGCGCATACTCTATGCAATTTCGCGAAGGCAGAGCCATCTGAAGCGGCACAACTGCTGGTCGAGCCTTATTTCAAGCGGCATTACCATCGGCTTTGGCGGTTCGGTAGGTGCCGAGGCGCCCATCGTGCTTACCGGTTCGGCAATAGGCTCTAACTTGGGGCAGATTTTCAGGCTCGACCACAAATCGGTTATGGTGCTTCTCGGTGCCGGTGCCAGCGGTGCCATAGCAGGAATATTCAAGGCCCCGATAGCAGGGGTGGTGTTTACGCTTGAAGTGCTCATGATAGACCTCACCATGTCGTCGCTTATCCCGCTTCTGGTGTCAAGCATCACGGCTTCGCTTGTGACGTATATGCTTATGGGCACAAGTTCCGAGTTCAATTTCAGCCTTGAAAGCGCTTTCACTGTGGAACGGGTGCCGACGTCCATTCTTCTCGGGTTGTTCTGCGGCTTCATTTCGCTCTATTTCACCCGCGTGATGAATGCTTGCGAGAGCGTGTTCCAAAAAGTGAAGGGAATGTACGGTAAACTGGCGCTTGGGGCCGTTGTGCTCAGTCTGCTGATTTATCTGTTCCCGCCGCTTTACGGCGAAGGCTATAGCACAATCACCTTGCTGCTGAATGGCAAGGGTATGGGCGACTGGGAAAGCGTGATGAACAATTCCATGTTCTATGGCGACCCTGATATGCTGCTTGTGTATCTCGGACTGATAATCCTGCTGAAAGTGTTTGCTTCGTCTGCTACCAACGGCGGCGGGGGATGCGGCGGTATTTTTGCGCCCTGTCTTTTTCTGGGATGCATAAGCGGTTTTGTGTTCTCGCGCTTTTGGAATCTCCACCAGTTTGGGGTATACGCGCCCGAAAAAAACTATGCACTTCTTGGAATGGCCGGTGTGATGAGCGGGGTGATGCATGCTCCGCTTACCAGCATATTCCTTATCGCCGAACTTACCGGCGGATATTTCCTGTTTGCCCCGCTTATGATAGTGTCGCTGGTGTCGTATCTGGTGATAATCATTTTCGAGCCGAACAGCGTTTATGCTACGCGTCTTGCCAAAAAGGGCCAGTTGCTGACACACCATAAAGACAAGGCGGCCCTTACGCTTATGAGCCTGGAAACAATACTCGAGAAACACGACACACGCATTGCCCCTGAGATGAAGCTTGGCGACCTTGTGCTGCTTGTGGCCCGCGAAAGGGTAAACGTCTTTCCGGTTACCGATGCCGGCAACCATCTGCTGGGGGTGATTGACCTTCAGAAGATACGCAAAGTGCTTTTCCGCCAGGAGCTGTACAACCAGTTTACAGCTTCGCAGCTTATGGCGGAACCCCCTGCGTGCCTGAGTATTGACGACCCTGTGACCGTGGTTATGGAAACCATGGAGCAAACCCATGCCGACACTCTCCCCGTGGTGAACAATCTGGGCGAATACGTAGGCTTCGTGTCGCGCACTACGCTATATACCATGTATCGTCAGGTGATGGTGGATTTTTCGGAAGAATGACACAACTTTTATTGAATGTTCTATGGAGAAGAAGGATTTACGCATAGTTTTCATGGGCACTCCCGAATTTGCCGTCGAGTCGCTCAAAAGTCTTGTGGAAGGCGGTTACAATGTAGTTGGTGTGGTTACGGCTGTAGACAAACCGGTGGGCAGGCATCAGAATACGCTTGTGCCGTCGGCTGTAAAGAAATATGCCGTCGAGCACGGACTGTCACTTCTGCAGCCCGAGAAACTGAAGGCAGACTCTTTCGTTGAAGCCCTCCGTGAATTGCGTGCCGACTTGCAGGTGGTGGTGGCATTCCGCATGCTCCCCGAAATAGTGTGGGCTATGCCGCGCTTCGGCACCTTGAATGTGCATGCATCGCTTTTGCCGCAATACCGCGGTGCCGCGCCTATAAATTGGGCTGTAATCAACGGCGATACCGAAAGCGGAGTTACCACGTTTTTCCTGCGCCACGACATCGATACCGGCGATATTGCCATGCAGCGCCGCGTTGCCATCGCTCCCGACGACACCGCCGGCGACTTGTACGACCGCTTGATGTGCGAAGGCGCATCGCTACTTTTGCAGACTGTCGACAGCATAATCGACGGCAGCGTGCAGAGCATTCCCCAGTCGCAACTTGCCGGTGGCGTGCAGTTGTGCCCCGCTCCAAAGATTTTTACCGAAACGTGCCGAATTGACTGGAATGCTCCGGTCGTGGCTGTTTGCAATTTCATCCGTGGCCTTGCTCCGCATCCCACTGCGTGGACAGAAGTCATGCACCACGGCACAAAATACACAATGAAAATCTACAGCGCAAAACTTGTGGCCGCAGCTGCCGGCGAACTGGCGGGCACGTTTTGCGTTTCTGACGACCGTAAACATCTGCTTGTTGCGGCCAATGGAGGGTATGTGGAAATACTTGAACTGCAACTCTCTGGCAAGAAACGGATGCCGGTGGCGGCGTTTCTCAACGGCTTTCACGATGCAGGCAGCCTGCGCCTGGTATAAGCGATATAGGCAAGCCGTTATGCTTTGCCGGTGAGCCAATACCCCACTGCGTACAGCAGAAATCCCGCCGCAATGCTTATTGCGAGATAAAACGCCAAAGTTGCGAACTGCCCGTTGCGCGCCATGCTGTAGTTTTCGCCCATAAAGGTTGAAAACGTTGTAAATCCGCCGCACAGCCCCGTGGTAAGTAGCAGGCGCACTTCGGGCGAAGCGCATTGCGTGCGTTCCAGCAGTCCGGTGAACATCCCCAGCACGAAACATCCCGCAAGGTTCACCGCAAGAGTTCCTAACGGCAGGTTTGCAAACGCCAGTCCTGCAGTACACCGCGCCACGGCATAACGTAATACGCTGCCTATGAATCCCCCTGCGCCTACAGCTATTATTTGTCTTAGCATAGGGCTATAACTTAGATCCCTCCCCGCGAAGCATTTCCATAAAGCGTCGTGCCATTGCTTCGGCATTCTCTCCCGAGGCGATATTCTCTCTCCCGATGAATTCCTTAAAAGTTTGCGCGGCCCGTTCGCGCTCCATGGCCCGCCCGGCCCGAAGTCCGCTGCGGTAGCTGTTGCTGGGCAATATATGTCTGTCTGCTTTTCCGTCTGGCATGGTGTTGGGATATAATGTAATGGATGCGGCACATATGGCGGTCGCCTCGCGCAAAATTAAGAATAAATACCGACGCACGTTTGTGCTGGCTATCCTTTTAGAGCGCTAAAAGTTCACTTTATGCGCTGAAAAGTTATATAAAGCTAAAATAACGGTGCGGAATATTGCGGTT
>CAVFSQ010000071.1:0-7049 GCA_963625145.1 Bacteroidaceae bacterium
GTTTTTTTGTGTGCGCAAAGAAGATATTTGGATGCATCTTCGCTTGTTTTTGCACAGCAAGGGGAAAAAACTCATGCCTGATTTGGGCTTGCAATCGCTTACTTTCAGAGGCTTGTGATGATGCGCTTGAAGTTTTCGGGCGATGTGTCGAGGTAGCTGAGTTTGTAGGGCTCAATATTGAGCGAGAACACTGCGCCCACGCCGTTGAGCGCGAAGTATGAGCGCAGTATGCTGGCGAGATTGAACGACAGTGTGTCGCCTTTGCGTATCAGAGCGTTGCATGTGCGAAGCAGGAAAGCGTGGTTGTCGCCTATGCGTTTTGCTTCGCGGAATATTTCGTAGCAGGCGTCAATGCCGTTGCATTGCGCAAGCAGTGCTATGCGCTTTTCGGGCGTTTCTACGGCAAACAGATGCCACAATTGCGCGAAGTGATTGCCATCGGAGGCAAGCGGCAGCATTGCGGCTAGGCATTTGCGGCAGTCTATGTCCATAGCATGGCTTGTCACGTGCGCAGCATAGCTTTCAAGGCTTGTGCTTGCAAAGGTGATGCGCTTTTGTTGCCATAGCGTGGCGGCTGCCTTGAGGCATGTACCGAGGTAGGCCTTCGGATTGAGCAGGGCAAGGTAAGAAAATACGCGCCAGAAGTCTTCGCCTTCGAGCCGCGTGAGCACGCGCTCGGCAAGCAAGGTGCTTGCCATACGGAAGGCAGCATTGCTGATGCTGTCCAGATAGTTTGCCAGCAGTGCAAGGTCGGAAGCAGTCACCAAAGTGGTGAGATGCTGTTCCATGGCAGCTCTTTGCCCCGGCATAATCAGACTTCGCGCTTTTCTAGCAGGCACACGTTCTCCACGTGCTGCGTCTGCGGAAACATGTCTACGGGCTGTACAGCCGTAACGCGGTAGCTGCCGTCGAGCATCTGCAGGTCGCGCGCCTGTGTGGCGGGATTGCAGCTTACATAAACTATGCGCTCGGGCACGGCTTTGAGTATTACGTCAATCACGTCTAGGTGCATTCCGGCGCGTGGCGGGTCGGTGATGATTACATCGGGGTGGCCCTTCGCGGCTATCAGCTCGGGCGTCAGTACATTGCGCATGTCGCCGGCATAGAATTCTGTGTTGGTGATATTGTTGAGCGCGGCATTCACTTTGGCGTCTTCAATGGCTTCGGCTACGTATTCAATGCCGATTACGCGTGCTGCTTGCGAGGCTACGTAGTTAGCTATTGTGCCAGTGCCGGTGTAGAGGTCGTAGACGGTTTCGGTGCCGGTGAGTCGTGCGAATTCGCGCGCGGTGTCATAAAGGCGAATTGCCTGCGGAGTGTTGGTCTGGAAGAAACTTTTGGGGCCGATTTTGAACTTCAGGTCGCCCATATGCTCGTAGATATGGTCGCGGCCCAAATAAGTCTGTATGTCAAGGTCGCCGATGGTGTCGTTGAGTTTGAGGTTGTTGACGTAGAGCAACGATGTCGTTTGCGGGAATTTTTCGGCAAGGTGTGCCATGAGGTCCATAGCCTGCTTCTCGTCTGCGGCATCGGTGTAGTGAAACTGCATGAGAATCATGGTTTCGCCTATGCTGGTGCGGCGCAGCATGAGGTTGCGCAGCAGGCCTTCGTGCTGGCGGATGTTGAAGAACGTGAGCGCGTGGCTGTAGGCGTAGCTGCGTATTTCGTTGCGCACTTGATTCTGCCAGTCGTGCATAAGGCCGCAGTTTTCGATGTCTATTATCTTGTCGAAAGCTCCGGGCACGTGGAAACCTGCGGCGTTCATGTTGTCGTATACGGTGTCGGCGGCTATTTCTTCGCGTGTGAGCCAGCGTTTGTTCGAGAATCCGAACTCAAGTTTGTTGCGGAACTCGCGCGTGGTGCCGTTTCCTATTATGGGACGGAATTCGGGTAGTTCCACTTTGCCGATGCGGTGGAGCGCATCGCTTACAATCTGCTGTTTCCAGCGCAGCTGCTCGCTGTATTTGAGGTTTTGCCATCGGCATCCGCCGCACACACCGAAGTATTTGCAGAAAGGCTCTTCGCGCATGTCGCTTTTGCGGCTCACTGTTGTGGCTACGCCTTCGCAGTATTTGTTTTTGCGGCGTGTAACCTGTATATCGACTACATCGCCCGGCACTACAAACGGTACGAACATCACGAGGTCGTCGACGCGCGCTATGGCACGCCCTTCGGCTGCTATGCCGGTTATCTCAATGTCTTTGTATAGGGGTAACGGTTTGTTTTTCCTGCTCATAAATCGCTGTTGTTTGTGCAAAGATACGAGTTTGCAGTCAAGCACAGGTGCAGTGCTTGGCGTTTTTGGGCAAAGTTGCTAACTTTGTGTTGGCAAAATACAAAGATTATGGTAAAACATGTGGTACTTTTCCGTTTCCGCGACGATGTTGATGCGGAAACACGCGCTGCAGCCGCTTCGGCTTTCAAGAGTGGAATCCTGGCTTTGAAGGCAGTAATTCCTACTATACGCAAAATAGATGTCGGCTTCAATATCAATGCTTCGGAGCAATGGGACATATGCCTCTATAGCGAGTTTGACAGTCTGGAAGACGCATTGGCTTACGGGCGCCATCCCGAGCATGTGAAAGTGGCGTCGGCGTTGAAGCCTCTGATTGCCGGGCGCAGTTGCGTGGATTACGAATAAACAAATTGCGGGGCACTGGGCCCCGCATATTCAACTTATATCGTAGTCGGCGTAAAGGTAGCGCTTTATACTGCGTTTTGGAGTTTTTGCAAATTCCTGCTTTACAATTTTTATGCCAGATAGCTGCGAATAGTTGGGTAGGTCGCTGTTCAACTCGCGGCGGTTCTGCTCCATGATTTCGGCAAGTTGCAGACTGCTTAGTCCGTCTTTTTTCACGAGGTCTTCCGAAGGGTATACAAGCGCATAGAAGCGGTTGCCTTTCTGAATCATTATGCTTTCTTCAACGTAGGGCAGCATGTTGAGTTTCCCCTCCACTTCTTCGGGGTATATGTTTTGCCCGGAAGAGCCGAGGAGCATGTTTTTCGAGCGCCCCTTGATATACACGTATCCGTATTCGTCCATGAGCCCGAGGTCGCCCGTGTGCATCCAGCCGTCCTTGTCGATGGTTGCGGCTGTGGCTTCGGGGTTTTTGTAGTATCCGAGCATGACATTTGTACCGCGGCACAGTATTTCGCCGGGAATGGCAAGCGGATCGGGAGAGTCGATACGCACTTCCATGTGTTTCACTGCGCGTCCGCACGAGCCGAGCGGAATCAGTTTGTAGTCGGCGTAGGTTATGATGGGCGCGCACTCTGTGAGCCCGTAGCCTATAGTGTATCTGAAATGTATGCGTTTCAGGAATTCCTCGATGTCGCGGTTCAAGGCTGCTCCTCCTACGATTATCTCGTAGAACTTGCCGCCGAAAGCCTCTGTGAGCTTGTTGCCGATGGCCGTCACTACCTTGTCTTTGATATAGGGCATACGCACCAGCAGTTTCATCTTTGGTGTCTGCAGTTTTGGCAGTATTGCGCGGCGCAGGGCCTTCTCGAGAATCAGCGGAACCGAAACTATGAGGTCGGGCTTTATGCGGCTGAATGCCTGGAATATGATTGTGGGACTGGGGTTCTTCGTGAGAAAGAAGATGTGTGTGCCCGAGATGAATTCGTAGAGGAACTCGAATGCCATGCCGTACATGTGGGCCATGGGCAGAATAGACACTACGCGGCTTGAGCGGTGGATGCCGGCCTTGAGTACGCCTTCGGCAAAGTCCATGTTACTCCATAGTGCGCGATAGGGTATCATCACGCCTTTCGATAGGCTTGTGGTGCCCGACGTGTAGTTTATCAATGCCAATTCCTCGCTTTCGTCGCGGCGGTAGCTTACGTGCTCTTTGCGGAAATTCTTCGGGAATTTGCGCCCGAAGAACTCGTTGAGCCTTTCGCGGGCATTTGTCAGGCGCTCGGAGCGGCTTACTATAAGTCCGAAGTCGTGGAGCCCGATAATGCCTTCAAGTGTAGACATCTTGTCGGCATCAAGGTCGGGCCATACCTGGTCGCCAACGAAAAACAGTTTGCTCTCGGAATGGGCTATGATATTGTATATCTGCTCGGGGGTGAATTCGTGGAGGATTGGCACGGCCACTGCGCCGTAGGTGAGCGCTGCGAGGAATGCTGCTGCCCACTGCGAACTGTTGCGCCCGCATATGGCAATTTTGTCGCCCTTTGTTACGCCCGCTTCTTCGAAAAGGATATGCATCTTTTCTATTTTGCGGGCCACGTCCTTGTACTGCAAGGTTGCGCCTTCGTAGTCGGTAAGGGCATCAAGGTCCCAATACTCCTTAATTGCGTGTTCTACAAGTTGAAGAAAACTTCCGGGTTCACTATGTATCATTTTGCACAAATCAAGTTTCGATGTGCAAATTTAATTAGTTTTTTCGGAACTGCAAACTAATCATAAAAATATTGCAGCATGTGGAGCTGAAAGCATGGAAAACCGGATGCGGTAGGTTGGGGCAAAATAGTTAACTTTGCAACATTCTGCTGAGCACCCGTCTTTGTGGGTGAGCATGAAATTCTGGAAGAATGAAAAAGTCGGAAAGATACAGCTATGTTCTTGATAGCCTTGGCTGCGACAATATTTCGGTGGAAAGCGAACTGCATTTCGGTTCGCCTTACGAACTGTTGGTGGCCGTGATGCTCTCGGCGCAGTGCACCGACAAGCGCATCAATGCTGTGACGCCGGCTTTGTTTGCTGCCTTTCCCACGGTGGAGTCCATGGCATCGGCAACGCCTGAAGCGGTGCTTCCTTATATAGCCAGCGTTTCGTACCCCAATGCCAAGTCGCGCCATCTCGTGGCCATGGCTCAAGCCGTTTGTCGTGATTTCGGAGGCGAAATACCGCAGACGCGCGAGCAGCTGATGACACTTGCCGGGGTGGGGCGCAAAACGGCTAACGTGGTGCTTGCCGTGGCTTTCGGGAGGCAGACGCTTGCTGTGGATACGCACGTGTATCGCGTGAGCCGCAGGCTGGGACTGGTGCCGGCATCGTGCAATACGCCGCGGAAGGTGGAAGACGAACTTGTGAAGAACATTCCGGGTGACTTTGTCGCTTCTTCGCATTTCAAACTGTTGCTTCACGGGCGCTATGTATGCCGCTCGCGCAAGCCTCAATGCACGGAATGTGTGCTGGCTTTGGTATGCCGGTATTATTCCGCAACTACAAGGAAAATGAAATGAAAAGAACAGCAATATTGGTTTTCGCACTCTTTGTAACCGCAGTTCCTGCCATGAGCCAGACTGACAGTTTAAGGAATATTTTCGACCATTGGTTTCGCAATTACAAGGTAGCGGGATACCATCCCACAGGGGTTTGTCTCATGAAGAGCCTGGAAGTGGACAGCACGGAAAAGACAATTACGATAAACGCCAACGACGTGTTCGGGGCGCAACCGCTCACCGAGCAAATTGTGGCATCGATACGCGATTCGCTGACAAGTATTCTGCCCGACAGTTTCAAGACCTATACGCTTAGTCTGTATTCCGACAGTCGCCGTATAGACGATCTCATTCCCAACCCTTACCGGGCGAAGCCCGATGGAAGCCGTCTTTATAATGGCAAGGAATATACCGGTAAGCCTTGGGTAATGAATGTTTCCAAACCTTGCGCTTTTACCGATGGCTTGCAAAACCGCCATTTTGCGGTATGGGCCAGCCACGGGCGCTACTACAACCATGCTTCCGACAAATGGAAATGGCAGCGGCCCTATCTCTATTCCACGTCAGAAGACCTTTTGACACAGACGTTTGTGGTGCCGTTTTTAATTCCCATGCTCGAGAATGCCGGCGCTGTGGTTTATTCGCCGCGAGAGCGGTGCTGGCAACGGGGCGAGGCTATAGTGGACAACGACGATTCCACGGCCTTGGGCACAGCATATCAGGAGAAATCTGGTGCAAACAGTTGGCAGACTGCCCCCTGCGCCGGTTTTGCATATAGCGGCGAAATTCTCTGCGACGGCAACAATCCCTTCGAAGCCGGTACGGCTCGCATGGCCACGGCTGTGGCTTCGGCTGCCGATGCTTCGTATGTGAGGTGGAGTCCTAGGATAGAGCGTGCGGGCGACTATGCCGTGTATGTAAGCTATCCTGCGCTCGAAGATGCCATTGACGATGCACGCTACACGGTGTGGCATGCTGGTGTGGCTACCGATATCAGGGTAAATCAGGCAATGGGCGGCGGCACATGGGTGTATCTGGGTACATTCCGCTTCGAGGCAGGTGCCGGAGAGCGCAATTGCGTTACGCTTTCGAACTTTTCCGAAGAGCATGGCTTGGTAGGTGCCGATGCGGTGCGCTTCGGTGGCGGTATGGGCAATATAGCCAGGAGCGAAGACGAGGAAACCGGTGAACCGCTGACGAGTGGCCTTCCGCGTTACCTTGAAGGGGCAAGGTATTTGGCACAATGGAGCGGGGTACCTTACAGTTTCTACAGTCCGTATGACGGCGAGGACGACTATCGCGACGATATCAATGCCAGATCGTATGCCGTGAACTGGCTTGCGGGAGGATCTGTGTTCATGCCGAATGCCGCGGGGCAGAAGGTTCCGTTCGAACTGTCGCTGGCCGTGCACAGCGATGCCGGCATACGAAGCGACGGCGTAGTAGGCACAATGGGCATTGCCACCACTCATGGCATGACGGGCGAAACCACATACCCTTCGGGCCTGAGCCGCGCAGCTTCATACGATTTTGCCAGCTTGCTCATAGATACCGTAGCTACCGATTTGCGACGCATATATAATATACCTTGGGCACGGCGGGAAGTTTTCGACCGCGATTACAGCGAGAGCAACCGCCCGGCTTGTGTGGCGGCAATTATCGAGACATTGTCGCATCAGAATTTTCAGGATATGGTCTATGCCCACGACCCCTGGTTCAAGTTCAACCTTGCACGCAGCATCTACAAGGGGATATTGCGCTTCGAGAGTTACGGGCACAATGTTCCGTATGTTGTTTCGCCCCTTGCCCCCGACAAATTCCAAATAGATTTTACCGGTGACGGCGAAGTTACCCTCCAGTGGAAAGCCGTGGCC
>CAVFSQ010000072.1:0-871 GCA_963625145.1 Bacteroidaceae bacterium
GTTTAAGCTACTCCCCCCATTTTCATGGCAAAAATCATTTCATGCAGCAGCCAATTCCTTACCCGCCGAAATGCAAATCAAGTTTCTGTCATAAAAAACGATCAATCTAGAGAGCTCCCAACAACAGTTTTTACATTGTCCGCATAATGGAATTTTGCGATTTTTCTCCCCGCACCCCGACGCCTTTTTACTTTACGCAAAACAGCAATCCATGAAAAAGCACAAAGAAAAAAGCCGATGCGAGGAACGGCAAAACCGCCCCATCGCCCCCCCACCACCAAAACAATGCGAAAACAAAAAACCGACACTTGGAAGCGCCGGTCATCAAGCTAGAAAATTCCTGATTCTACAGTTCGTCTACGTTCAATGAAGTATGAAATAAATAAGCTCCATTTCCAATTCTTCCTCGGGTGTAGACTCATAACCGATGCCCTTTTGGCGCTCGTCAATTTCGCGAATTTTGTCAATAATTTCCATAACCTTGCGTGCCGAAAAATTTCGCAGTGCGGGCATTATATTATTTTCCACCTGCCAAATTGTCATGCCGAGCCAAGTTGCGATTCCGCGAGGCGATTTGTCGGGAGAATAATACGATACCATCAGTTTCGAGAAAAATCGGAACAGCATTATAAGGGTTCTCTGCAAGGGATTGCTTTTTTTGTTTGCCACAAAATATTGTACTATTTGAGTGGCCTTAAAAACGTCGCGTTGTGCGATTGCGTCCTGCAGTTCGAAATAATTGAAATCTTTGCTTATGCCAACATTCTCTTCAACCATCTCGGGAGTGATTCTCGTTTCGCCCTGCGGCATCGAAATCACCAGTTTTTCGAGTTCCCCGTTCAGCCGGTTCAGATCGGCCCCGATATTGCCG
>CAVFSQ010000072.1:956-7001 GCA_963625145.1 Bacteroidaceae bacterium
GGGCAGTGCTCATCACCTCCCCCACATCGGCATCGGCGCCGTAATATGCAAAGTAGTTGAAATCCTTTTCGTCTTCCGACATAACCTTCCGGGAAAGTGCTTCGGCTATCTTGTCAATGAAATAGCTCTCTTCGCCCTGCAGGAAATACACTTTCTTGAATTTCCCGGCATTAATATCCTTCATTATCTCCTCGAACGAAGGTCCTGTCTGTTTAGTATAAGCCACGCTTTGTCTTTTATCTGTTATCAGTTAGCCGTTGGCATTGCGGAACAATGCTAATATTCGTATTTGAGATGGTGCACGGTACGCCCGTCGTTCATTATAGTCTGCAGCGAATCTATGCCCATAGCCACATGTTCCATGGCATAGTTGCCGGTAACCATATTGTCGCTTTCCAGAGTCTTGATTCCTTCGGGCACCATTGGGTTGTCGCTCACGAGCAGCAGTGCTCCCGTAGGGATATGGTTGTATAAACCGCAGCAGAAAAGCGTTGCCGTTTCCATATCCACGGCGATGGCGCGTGTCTTGCCTAGGTATTCCTTGAATCTCTCATCGTGCTCCCACACTCTGCGGTTGGTGGTGTATACAGTGCCGGCCCAGTAGTCGGTACCGGCGTTTATGAGCGAAGTTGAAACTGCCCTCTGCAGCATGAATGCCGGAAGGGCAGGAATTTCGGGCGGGAAATAATCGTTGCTCGTACCCTCGCCGCGTATTCCGGCAAGCGGCAGCACATAGTTGCCTACGCGCGTCTTGTTGGATATCCCGCCGCATTTGCCCAAAAACAGGCAGGCTGCAGGCTTCACGGCGCTCAGCAAGTCCATTATCAGGGCCGCATTGGGACTTCCCATACCAAAATTCACGATTGTAATGCCGCTGGCCGACGCAACGCGCATACACGGTTCATAGCTTACCAACGGCACTCCGCCCAACTCGCAGAAAATATCCACATAGTTGTTGAAATTCGTGAGAAGTATATAAGGAGTGAAATAGTCAAGCTGCCTGTGGGTGTACCTCACAAGCCAATTATCCACAATATCTTCGCGCGTTTTCATTATTCTTTATACTTTTGCATCTGCAGCGCGCAATGCGCCTATATCGTGCAAAAGTAGCGAAATGTTTGCATTAAATCTGCCAGTTTTCGACATTAATATAAGCGAGCGCAACGGCAAGCCGATGGTTTTCGACTTTCTGCGCCGGCGCATGGTGGCGCTTACTCCCGAAGAATGGGTGCGGCAGAATTTCACGCGCTGGCTTGTCGACTGCAAGGGATACCCCGCAGCTCTCATGGGCAACGAGATGGAACTGACGGCCGGCGGCAAGAAGCGCCGGTGCGATACTGCCGTATTCGACTCCAACGGCTCGCCGCTGGTCATTATAGAATACAAAGCTCCCACCGTTGCACTCACGCAGAAAGTTTTCGAGCAGATAAGTTCCTACAACGTCATCCTGCACGCCCGTTACATCATCGCATCGAACGGTATGATACATATTTGCTGCCGCATAGACTACGACAGAAAGGCATACACTTTCCTGCCCGACATTCCCGATTTTGCAGAACTAAACCATTGATTTAAAACACAAGCGTGAAGCGACAAATAAACGTAAAATGCACATTATAAACCATTTGACTTGCTTAAAAGTTCTCGCTTCAGTTTTGTTTACCGGTACTTCGGCTCTGCTTTCTGCAGCATCCTACCGTTTGCCCGACATCAACGCAACCGCCCCCTACTCCACGCTTCAGCCCACCGACAGCATACTGCCGGAAGCCAGCAATGACGGAACACGCAAAAGCCGCAAGACACTGAAACGCGAACTGAAGCGCCTCGACAGCCTGCGGTTCACCATGCGGAAATCGGCAAACGAAGGCAAACTCCTGCAGTGGAGCGACTCACTGCTACGCGCCCGAAAGCTACTTGAAACCGGCGACTCGCTGCACCAGCAACGCAAAGCCATGCGCCTGGCACGCCACGACGAAAAACTTTCGTTTTTCAACAAACTGCTCACCGACAAATACTTCAAGTGCAACATCGACACCGCCTACATTTCGCGCCCCGCCGAGCCGTGGACTGTAAGGTTTCGCGGCAACTGCTCGTTTTCGCTCACGGGAATTCTCGGAGAAAACCAAGACGCCGAATTCTCGGGCCTATGGGCTTCGCGCTACCGCGCCACGCTAAGCGCCGGCATTGCCTATCGCGGCATCTCGCTGAGCGCGGCCATAAATCCGGGGAAACTTGCCGGCAAAAACAAGGACATAGAATACCAACTGGCATCATACGGCAACCGCATGGGATTCGACATCGTCTACGACGAATCGAAGACCGACAAAGGCAGTATCACCTACGACGAAACAAAGCACAACATGCCCAAAGGCACCCTGCAGCGCCAGGGGCTGGCTGCCAATTTCTACTATGTCTTCAACGGCCGTCGGTTCTCACTGCCGGCGGCATTCACACAGTCGTATCTGCAGCGCCGCAGCGCCGGCAGCTGGATGTTGAGCGCAACGCTGCAATGGAAACGCACCGAAATCGCGCCGCCAGATGCCATACCGTTTGAAAAAGCCAATCTCAATATCACGAATTTCGCAGTCGGAGGCGGCTACGGCCACAATTTCTGCATACGGCGTGCGCTGCTGCTCCACATTTCATGTCTGCCGACCCTCGTAGTCTATAACCACGGGAAAATTACCGGCGCCGGAACAACAACGCGTGCCAGATTCTATTTGTGGAACTCGTTCGTCACCATGCGCGCCGCCCTACTCTACTCAAGGAAACACCAATTTGCCGGAGTCTCGGGCACATCGAATTTCGCCAACACCGGCAACGAGCGGCATTTGGAATTCTACAACATAAAGTGGCGCGCCCGCATCTTCTACGGATTCCGGTTCTGACGGAAGCCTAGCTTTCGTAAAGTTTCTGATTCAAAGATTCCAGAGATTCTTCTTCCTTCTCTTTCATCTTCTCGCAGAAATCAGCATAGAATGTAGCTGTCCTACAAATTTCAATGCCAAAAATAAGCAAAGTGGAAGTTGGACTCTTCAATCGGGCTTTTGGTATCCTTATTTGCCTTTCGGGCAATGGGGCGACAAAACCACCTTTTGGCACTTGTAAGTTTGCGACATAGGTTATTATTTGGTGTAAATCATCGCGCCCTACTTGCGACATTTTTTCGTAACTTGCCAACCTTTTATATTTAGCATCAAGGACAATTTCGCTATTATAGAAGTCGGGATAACGAATTCCGCTATTGTCAACAAACAAATAGATTCCGCCCTTGCTTTTCCTATTTTGAGGATGGGCAAACCCTTCCTTTTTTAGAATTGTATTAACGTATTCTTCCCAAAGCCATGCCCCGTCAAACAATATGCCGCAAATTTCATCGTCGGTTTCTCCATACTTAATTTCTTCCATCCTAAGAATCTGCAGGCAAATACTTTGAAGACACACATACTCGGTATAGTATGGATGTTCCTTATGACGCAAGTTTTTACTGATAATGGTTTTTCGCTCATTCTTATTATACGAAGGGGTATATCCCACTATAGCTTTCACATTGCCTATTGTTTCTCTGTCAATGTTCAGCACAGCCTGACCATACTTTTTTGTTTTCATAAATTCTATCGTATGGCGAATGAGCTCTGTCATACTATTGTCTTGGGAATATTCTCTAGTGGAGTAAGCCACATTGCCTACAAATGGAATATTACGTGCAATATGCTTGCCCAAATCGACAGGTCCCTTGATGTTTGCATCATTGCGTTTAAAGTTCTTATACTCCCGATAAATGCCTTGGCGCATGGCTTTCTTCAAAAAGTAAGGGAACATAAACATAACAAAGTCAAAGACATCCTCCTTCTCATTATTGTGATTCAAATCAAAGAGATTAAATGAGAACACCTTTTGCAGCATGTAATGCAGAAAGTAATCGTCACGCCCGTTGTCAAACCGCGATTTAATCTTCACCTGTAGATTGCCAACACCGATGAATCCCATCACGTTGCCTGTTGTGACACGCACTGTTTCCGGATTGTCGGTATTGAGAATTGTCATAATAGATGCATCGCCAATTCCGTCTTCAGAGGCTTCTATGCTATCGGGGAAAACAAGTAGATTTTTATTCTCTTTGCATATTGCGATATCTTTTTGTTGGCAACGGGAAACAACGCAGAAATATCCTTTCGACGGAATATTGCAGCAGTTGCACGTTCTGTATTATTGTCCGTCAAGTCAATTCTCATGCTCTGATTCGGTCAACTGTGTTCCAAAGTAAGCGCTATGCAACTGGATCATTACATTGTCAGCATTGCGGAATCCTCTAAGATACTCTTTCAGCAAAGGTTCGATGCTTAGATTCCAAAGCTTTTGGAAGTCACCACCATTTTTACCTAATCTTAAAAAATACGACGGACCTACCTGATAACCAGCGCCCAATCCTTCTGTTTCTGTAACAGCCTTATTAAGGCGGTTCATTGCAGCCTTTGCTTCATCAGCGCAATCAAGACCGTCGAGCATATTTTGGGTATCAGAAGGGGTAATTTCTTTCCAAAAGAATCGGCGACGCATAGCGAAATCCATACTCTCAACGCTTCGGTCGATATCATTCATAGTTGCAAGGATATAAACATTTTCCGGCACATAGAAACCTTCGGCAAAGGCGTCTGTTCCGGGCACAAGATTCTGATACTGCGTCTTGACACGCACATCTTTTTTTCCTCTATAACCAGGGTCTATCGCATAGAACAACTCACCAAAAATCTTTGATACTTCGCCACGATTTATCTCATCGATTATAAACACAAAAGGCCTACACTCAATATTATCGGAACTTTGCGAGTTAACCAAACTCTTAATGGCCTTCTTACAAAACTCTTTGAACACCCCATCCTTACGTTCAAATCCAATCTGTCCGGCTGTACTTTCTACCGGGCGCAATCCCTCCACGAAATCCGTATAGTCGTACGAAGGGTGAAACTGCACAAAACACATTTCTTCTTTTGTACACCCCATCTCCTTAGCTATTGCTTGAGCCATAAAAGTCTTGCCCGTACCGGGAGCTCCTGTAAGTACAAGATTATGCGACTCTTCAAGCAGCTCTATATACGTTTTATATTTCATAGGTTTTTCCTTTTGTATTCTACTTTCTGTCGTTTGTATATTTTCCCTGTGGTTTAGACTGTTCCATAAAGCAGTTTGTGCTATCAGTGGTAGACTCTGAATACATTCCGCTTTTTGCAGTTCTTCATTGATTGAGCCAACCAAATCTTTGTCATTTTCCACAAGAGGTATCACATGCTGTTGAAGCAATTTATAGTAATGAACTAGTTTTTGCCCAGGCTTTTTCTTTTTTATTCCCAATCTTTTACATAATTCCCCATAAACATCGTTTTTGTAGAAGGTATACTTCTGAGGATTATGAAATGTCAAAAAGCAACTTGTTAAACGCTCGTCACACATCGCACTTGTCTTTTTGTTGAAGTGACTCTTTATTTTGTCGTTCCACAAGGCTTTACATGTAGAGATAAAAGCCTCTACCCGTTGCTGCAAATCTACATTTTCGTCAAATAGTTCCTGAAAGGCCTGTCTGTAATTTTCCGGCGCATATTCTACAAAATTACGCACAGCTGCAATTTGATAGCCATAACATAGATTTGTAAAATCTAAAGAGTTAATCTCCCTTGCGAAATCTTCGGCATTAGGGTCTGGATGGCCTTTTTGTTTGGTCACCAATTTCCACTTGTATAGTTCTTCTTGCTTTGAATCTCCATCCAATCCATATTGGAATTGATGCGATTTGAAAGCAGTTATTATGTCTGTTATATTCATTGCTTATATCGACATGTTTGGTTACCAGTGAATTCTATTTTCAAAGTATTACGAAAGCATTCGACTAGTTCTTTGCCATCAAATTTACAAAGAATCAGCATCTCCTAGAAAAAACAAGGCATATAATTTTATTTCTTTGCGCATATAATTTTCACGCTATGCGCACATAATTTTTCCGCTCTGCGCAATTGCGCAGTACCGGCACGTATGCCCTAGGCCGACAAC
>CAVFSQ010000073.1:0-6998 GCA_963625145.1 Bacteroidaceae bacterium
TGCATACTCTGTATGCAGTGCCTTCGGGCGGTGGCGGAAGCATGTTCCATTGGGTAGTTTTTTCTGGCCCGAAAAGTTTTTGAACTGCTTTGGCAGCCGCACATTTGTCTTGAAAATCAAATGCAGCCAAGCTCTCTCTAACGGAGTCTGGCTGCACTCAAATCGTTTGGCCCGGCAAAGATTCCGGCGCCGTAATTATATTCCTGTTATATTCCTGCGATTTCCAAAGCCTTATCAACGGCAGCATTGAGACCGTCGACATTGTGCCCGCCGGCAGTTGCGAAATGCGGTGCTCCTCCTCCGCCGCCCTGTATCAGTTTGGCAGCTTCGCGCACAATCTTTCCGGCATTGAGCGAGTGTTCCTGCACAAGGTTCTTGCTAATCATGAGTGTAAGCATGGGCTTGTCTGTAGCGTTGGTACCGAGTATGCAGAAAAGGTTTTCGGGCACGGCTGCCGAGAGCTTGAAGGCAATATCTTTGGCTGCATCGGGCTCTATCGGCAGCACGGCTTTTACTACAGTGATGTCGCCGCGTTTTTCCGAGCGTTTCAGCAGCTCGTCTTTTATCTCGGCTATTTCCTTCTGTGCGAATCCTTCTACCTTTTTGCGCAGTTCGCCGTTTTCCTCCACCGTCTTGCGTATTGTGGCGGTGAGGTCTTTGGCGTTGTTGAAGAATGTGCGCAGTGTGTTGAGCAGGTCCTCTTCCTTGTACATGAGGTTTTCGGCTTCGGCTCCGGTGATGGCCTCGATGCGTCTCACTCCGGCTGCCACCGAACTTTCCAAAATTATATGGAACAGTCCGATGCGCCCTGTGCTGCGGGTATGGCATCCGCCGCAGAATTCCACACTGTTGCCGAATTTCACAACTCTCACCTTGTCGCCGTATTTCTCGCCGAAGAGTGCCACTGCCCCGAGCTTCTTGGCTTCCTCTATGGGCGTGTCGCGGAATTCTTCAAGGGGAATGTCTTCACGTATCGTGGCATTCACCATGCGCTCCACTTTCCGCAATTCTTCGGGCGTGAGTTTCTGGTAGTGCGAGAAGTCGAAGCGCAGGTAGTCGGGGGTAACCAGTGAGCCGCGCTGCTCTACATGTGTGCCCAGCACGGTGCGTAGTGCGTAGTCGAGCAGGTGGGTGGCTGTATGGTTGGCTTCGCTGCGCGAACGCCACTTCTTGTCGACAGTTGCCTTGAAGGTGGCTTCGGGATGCTGCGGGAGCTTTTCGGTGATATGGAGTGCAAGATTGTTCTCGCGCTTGGTGTCTGTGATTTCTATTGTTTCGTATTCGCTTTCAAGTGTGCCGTGGTCGCCTACCTGGCCGCCCATTTCGGCATAGAACGGTGTGATGTCGAGCACAAGCTCGTAGTGCGTCTTCTTCTTTTGTTCCACGGCGCGCCAGCGTACGATGTGGCATTCGTGCTCGGTGGTGTCCCATCCCACGAAGTTCACGTTGCCGGGAGTTACTTCCACCCAGTCTCCAAGGTCGGTTTGTGCTGCATTGCGTGCGCGCTGTTTCTGCTTCTGCATCTCTTCGTCGAAGCCTTTGCAGTCGACTGTCATGCCGTTTTCAGCACAGATGAGCTGGGTAAGGTCGAGCGGGAAACCGAATGTGTCGAAAAGGGAGAATGCCTTGACGCCGTCGATTTGCGTTGCCCCGTTTTGCTTGGCTTCAGCAATGATATTGTCGAGCAGGTTGATGCCGGTGGAAAGGGTGCGCAGGAACGACTCTTCCTCTTCGCGTATCACGCGGGCGATAAGCACTTTCTGTGCGCGGAGCTCGGGATACGAATCTCCCATTTCGTCAACTAGAGTGGGGATAAGTTTGTAGATGAACGCCTGTTTCTGGTCAAGGAAAGTATAGGCGTATCTCACGGCGCGGCGCAATATGCGCCTTATGACGTATCCAGCTTTGGCATTGTCGGGCAACTGTCCGTCGGCTATCGAGAATGCTATGGCACGTATGTGGTCGGCCACTACGCGCATGGCTACGTCGGTAGATTTGTCGCTGCCGTATTGCTTGCCGCTCAACTCGGCTATTTTGCGTATTATAGGCTGGAAAATGTCGGTGTCGTAGTTCGAGCCTTTGCCTTGTATTACTCGGCAGAGACGCTCAAAGCCCATACCCGTGTCGATTACCTTTGCGGGAAGCGGCTCGAGCGAACCGTCAGCCTTGCGGTTGTACTGCATGAACACGAGGTTCCATATCTCAATCACAAGCGGGTTGTCTTTGTTTACGAGCGAGGCTCCGGGCACTTTGGCCTTCTCGCTGTCGGGGCGAAGGTCGATGTGGATTTCCGAGCAGGGGCCGCAAGGGCCTGTGTCGCCCATTTCCCAGAAGTTGTCGTGCTTGTTTCCGTTTATGATGTGGTCTTGGGGGAAATACTGTTCCCAGTATCCTGCGGCTTCGTTGTCGCGTTCCAGGCCTTCGGCTTCCGCTCCTTCAAACACGGTGACGTAAAGGTCGTCCTTGTTGATTTTCAGTATGTCTACAATGTATTCGTATGCCCAGGCAATGGCTTCCTTCTTGAAATAGTCGCCGAAACTCCAGTTACCCAGCATTTCGAACATGGTGTGGTGGTAAGTGTCGTGTCCTACTTCTTCAAGGTCGTTGTGCTTGCCGCTTACGCGAAGGCATTTTTGCGAGTCGGTACACCGGCGGCTCTTGGGCTCGGCATTGCCAAGTATGATGTCCTTGAACTGGTTCATGCCGGCATTCGTGAACATCAATGTAGGGTCGTCTTTTACTACAATAGGCGCCGACGGCACAATGAGGTGGCCTTTCGACTGGAAAAACTGTTTGTATGATTCTCGTATTTCGTTTGCTGTCATCATAGCGGGATAAATTTCGTATAAAACGTTGCAAAGTTACAGTGTTTTATTTATTTTTGCAAGAACATAATTGGCAAACTCTTCACGGCATATGGCTTTATCTGCAGACAAGGACTTGAAAATATATTACTCCATAAGCGAGGTGGCGCAGAAATTCGGCGTTTCGGAAACGCTTCTCCGCTTTTGGGAAAAACAGTTTCCTCAGATAAAACCGCGTAAGAGCGGCAGAAACATACGGCAGTATTCGAAGAGCGACATTGAGCAGGTGGGGCTGATCTATAATCTTGTGAAGGTTAGGGGAATGAAGCTTGCCGCAGCGCGGGAGGCACTCAGCAAAAACCACAGCGGCGAGCAGCAGACTGCCGAAGTGCTTGAAAAACTGCGCAGCATAAGGGCCGAACTTATGGATATCAAGCACAGCCTAACCCAGTTTGAATAAGATACTCCAGTTTAATTTCGTTTTTGCGCAATAAAAGGCAGAAACAAAAACAACAAAACACAAAAACGCGGCTCTTTCGAACCGCGTTTTGCTTGAAGTCGGGGTGACTGGATTCGAACCAGCGACCTCGCGCCCCCCAGACGTGTACTCTAACCGGACTGAGCTACACCCCGCTTGCTTGGGTTTCAAGGCAAGCTGTTTCCTTGCATGCTGCAAGCGAACTTGCCTTTTCGCTTTTGCGAGTGCAAATGTAGAACGTTTTTCCGAAATATCAAAAAATAAATCCATAATTTTGCCCCACAATTTGAAATTACGCTCCGAAATGATATATAAAGTAACTTCCCCGGCGTTGTCAGGCACTGTGAAAATCGCATTGCCGGCTTCGAAGAGTCTTTCAAACCGCGCTTTGGCGATATGTGCTCTTTCGGGTGGCATGCGGCAGATAGAAAACCTTGCCGAATGCGACGACACCGAAGTGATGAAGGCTGCCCTCGACGGTGTGCGCAATGCCGAAGGCTGCATTGACGTTCACGGCGCCGGCACTGCGATGCGCTTTCTTACGGCATGCCTTGCCATTGGCAGCGAGAGTAATGTAATTACCGGCAGCGAGCGTATGTGCCGCAGGCCTATAGGCGTTCTTGTAGAGGCGTTGCGCAGTTTGGGAGCTGCCGTGGACTATTGCCATGCCGAGGGCTTTCCGCCGCTTAGGGTTGGCGGTGCCCGCATGCACGGCGGGGTGCTGTCTCTTCCGGCTGATATAAGTTCGCAATATGTTTCGGCGCTGCTTATGATTGCTCCCTATCTTGACGGCGGGCTGACGCTGAAACTTGAGGGCGTAATAGCTTCGCGTCCTTATATAGAAATGACACTGCAGCTTATGTGTGGGTTTGACGCCGATGCCCGATGGATTGCCGACGACACGCTAAGGGTGGAGCAGGGCGAATACAAAGCCCGCCCTTATACGGTGGAAAGCGATTGGAGTGCGGCGTCTTACTGGTATGAGATAGCGCTGCTTTCGCGCGATGACAAATGCTGCATTTCGTTGCCGCATCTTTCGGCTAAGAGCCTGCAGGGCGATGCGCGCTGCAGCAGGTATTTCAGCGCTTTGGGCGTTGATACTGTGTTTTCGGAAGGTGTGGCAACTTTGCGTAAGAAAAACGTTGTAATGCCGCAGGAACTTGTGCTGGACTTGGGCGGCGAACCCGATTTGGCCCAGACGCTTGTGGCGGCATGCTGCGGCAAAGGCATACGTTTCAGTTTCAGCGGGCTTGCGAATCTTCGTGTAAAGGAAACCGACCGCATTGCGGCTTTGGAAAACGAATTGCGGAAGCTGGGATATGTGGTTAAGCATCTCGACAACGGTACGGTGTATTGGGACGGCAAAACGTGCCCGGTGCCGGAGAAAGCTGTAATTGCCACTTATGACGACCACCGCATGGCAATGTGCATGGCTCCGTTGTGTATGCCGGCAGGGAGCGTGAGCATTGCCGACCCTGCAGTGGTGGCAAAGTCGTATCCGCATTATTGGGACGACCTGCGCTTGGCGGGGTTCGCGATTGAGGAGATTAAATGAAATAAAAAGCAGTGTTGTGTTGCCAATAATCCTTGTTGCCGTACTGATTGCCGGCATTGTCGTTTTCGCATTGTATATCCGCCGTAATCCTTTCGACCAGGTGCCGCACAAGGAAAAGCCCGGTGACTGCAATGAGGAGTGCGGCACTTGTTTTGACGTGTGCACGGCAGTGAAAGTGCTTAAGGCTGAGACTTCGCAGTGCGGGGATTTCGGCGATGACGAGCTTGATGTTTTTGCAGGCATTTCGTCCGAGGCTTATAGCGAGGGGCAGATACAGATTTTTGCAGATATCCTTGAATCGTTGCCGCAGGAAGAGGTGGCACTGTGGCTTGAAAGTCTGCGGCGCAGGAATATTGAACTTCCTTCGGCTTTGCGCGACGAGGCGCTGATGCTTGTTGGCGGCGAATGACTTCTATTCCAGGTCAAACCATTCGCCGTCGTTGCTTTCTGAATCGCTGTCGTCGGGATATGTGTTTTCGTCTTCGCTTTCGTCCTGTCCTTCAGCATTTTCTTCTTCGGCATTGCCCGGAAGGTCGTCTTCCGACTGGTAGATGTCTATCTGCTTGTCGAGCTGCAGTTCGGGCTTGATGTTGAGTGGTGCGAAGGTGCGTTCGTAGAAGCCAAGGTAATCGGAGATGCTGAAGTCGGTGCCGAGTTTTTCCATGTTGGCTTTTGATATCACGATAAGTTTTGCGTGGTCGAGATGCGAGCGCGTAGGAGCGTTGTTGTAGAGTTTCTGCGCATACGAATGGGCTTCGCTGAAGTTGTTGAATCCCTTTATGATCATCTCTCCGAGTCCTTCTTGCATTGTCTGCTCTATTTCGAAGTTGCGCACCGCAAAGTTGCTGAAGTTGTAGCGTGCCACGTCGTAGAGCAGCTGGTTTTCGTCTACCGAGTCTACGGGGTAGGCGATGATTACGTTGAAGGGCGTGTTTCGTTCGGGCGACAGTTGCCGTGCCAGTTCCATGGAGTCGAGCACTGCTGCGTCGCCTTTTGTTCGGCGGTTCCATAGCGAGCCTATGTCGTATATGCCCGAGCCCGGCACGCGGCCATCGTTCAGTCCTTTCAGCATTGCTTGTGCCAGCGGTGTGATTTCGTCTTTCGGGTATTGCTTGGTGAGCGTTTCGAGTTTGCTGCGCAAGGAGTCGCGCCGTCCCTGGCGCAGGTTTGCCATTGCTTCGAGGAATATGAACTTGGCGCGGTTTTCGCCTTCGGGGAAGCGTTTTTGCGACAGTTCGGCGTTGCGCAGCACTTCGTCGGCGTTGTCGTTGCGGAAGGCTTCGTAGGTGGATGTGTAAAGCGAGTCTTCGAAATGGCGTCCGAATTTGGCATCGAATTCATAGTTAGGGTCGGAAAGCATCTTCGTGAACTTGTCGTCGGGGTATTTTTCTTCGAGCGCTGCAAGATATGCCTGTGCCAGTTCTGTGTTTCCCATCTGCGATTCCAGGAGATAAAGCTGGTAGAGCACGTCGTTCAGCTTCTCGTAGTCGGGATAGTCGTTGTAAATCCGCGTCAGGGTCTTTTCGGCGAGCGGGAAGTTGCCGAGCTTGTCTTTCTCTATTACGCCTGCCTCGTGCAGGTGCTCCATTATCTTCTTGTTGCTTTGTGCTATCTGCTCTTCGGTTACGGGCAGCTGCTTGAGGTAGTATTCGCGCGTAAGTTTTTCGTCGTTTTTGTCTTTCTTCTTGTCGTCAGTTTCCTGGCCCTTTTCTTTGCTGCCGGCCTTGTCTTTTGCTGTGGCCGTGGTGTCGCCGGCAGCTGTGGTGTCGGCTGCAGCTTCAGTGTCGGAGTCGTTGTTGTCGGTTTGCGTAAGGTCCTTGTTCGATCGCCGCCAGTTGTCGGCAAGCTCGCGGTCGCCCCATTGTGTTGCGAACGACGCCTTGCCGCTTTCCACGGCTTGCGGGTTGTAGAAGTACCATGCGGTTTTGCCGTCGGTTTTCTGCGAAGCGGTGTTTTCCGTTGTTGTAGTGTTACTGTTGTTGCCTGCGTTGTTGGCGTTGCGCACTCCGGTGTTTCCCTTCCGCTCGGCTGCCGCTGCCTTTTTGCGCTCTTGGCGTATGCGTTTCTTTTCGAGTTCTATAGCCTTGTCGAACACTGCGTTTTGCTCGGCTTCGGGCATGGCAGCCAGGCGCTGCACGCTGTCTTCTGCAAACACTACGGC
>CAVFSQ010000074.1:0-2722 GCA_963625145.1 Bacteroidaceae bacterium
TCGCTGCAAGGCTCGTTGGAGGCTTATTACGAGCTGAAGCGTTCGCTTGCGGAAATATGCGGGATGGCCGACTTCACCCTTAACCCCTTTGCCGGAGCTCACGGCGAGCTTACGGGCCTCATGGTTATCCGTACCTACCATGCTTCGCGTGGCGACAATAAGCGCACCAAGGTGATTGTGCCTGATTCGGCACACGGCACCAACCCGGCATCGGCAGCCCGCTGCGGGCTGCAGGTGGTGGAGGTAAGGAGCAAGGCCGATGGCCGTGTTGACGTCGAGGCGCTGAAGCCGCTGCTGGGCGACGATGTGGCTGCCATGATGATGACCAACCCCAATACGCTCGGACTTTTCGAATACGATATCCCCGAAATAGCGCAGCTCGTGCACCAGTGCGGCGGGCTGATGTACTACGACGGAGCCAATCTCAATCCCATGCTCGGCAAATGCCGCCCCGGCGATATGGGCTTCGACGTGATGCACGTAAACCTGCACAAGACTTTCTCTACGCCTCATGGCGGCGGCGGTCCCGGTGCGGGGCCCGTGGGTGTGCGTGCCGGACTGGAGCAATTCCTGCCCACCCCGCGCGTAACCAAGGACGCCGACGGAACCTATCATGTAGACAACGACAGCCCTGAATCGCTTGGCAGCATCTCGCAGTTCCTGGGCAATGTGGGTGTGGGACTGCGTGCGCTGGCCTATATTCTCACGATGGGGCGCGACGGACTGCAGCAAGTGGGCTCCCTGTCGGTGCTCAATGCCATGTATGTGCGCGAAAAGCTGCGCGGCAAATACGAGTTGCCCATCAGTTCGGTGTGCAAGCACGAATTTGTGTTCAACGGCCTTGCCGACAAGTCAACCGGTGTGACAACTCTCGATGTTGCCAAACGCCTGCTCGACTACGGCTACCATGCCCCCACGATATATTTCCCGCTGCTTTTCCACGAGGCGATGATGATAGAGCCTACCGAAAACGAAAGCCGCGAAACGCTTGACAGCTTAATCGAAACTATGCTTAAGATTGCCGATGAGGCAGCCCTCGAGCCCGAACTCGTGAAGACCGCGCCGCACAACACGCCCATCCGCCGGCTCGACGAAACGATGGCAGCCCGCCAGCCAAGGCTTACCTACGCGCAGCTGCAGTCAAACCCCTTCGGCAATGAAAAACGTTGACCTGTTGATAATAGGTGCCGGGCCCGGAGGCTACGAAACGGCATTGCTTGCAGCCCGACGCGGGCTGTGCACGGTGCTCGTTGAGCGGCGGTGGCTCGGAGGCACATGTCTCAACGAGGGATGCATCCCCACGAAGTGTCTTTGCCATTCGGCAGAAACCGCTGCAGCGCAGACCGATTTTAGTCAGGTGATGCTTCGCAAGGACAGTGTGGTCGACACCTTGAAGTCGGGCATTGCCACCATGCTGAAAACGGCAGGCGTAGAGGTTGTTTGGGGCGAAGCTTCGTTCAGCGGGGCGCACACTGTGGCGGTAGCCGGTGCGTGCGATGCTGGAGGCAATCCCAGCGAAGGCCAGTACACGGCGGCAAACATAATAATAGCCACGGGCTCCGAAGCCAAGCGGCTGCCCGTCGAGGGGGCCAACATCCCTGGCGTTATGACCTCGCGCGAGCTGTTGGGCTGTGAAACCCTTCCCGAAAGCCTTTGCATTGTAGGCGGCGGAGTGGTGGGGATGGAATTTGCGTCGGTATGTGCAGCTTTCGGCTGCGAAGTCACCGTAGTAGAGTTCATGCCCGAAATACTTCCCGGCTTCGACCGCGATATGGCAAAGCGCCTGCGCACCTCTATGAAGAAGCGCGGGGTAGCATTCCATGTCGCCTCGGCAGTGACGGGAATCAGGGAAACCGACGGCGGCTCGCTGCGCGTTGAATTCTCGTTGAAGGGGAAAGACGAAAGCGTCAGTGCAGCCAAGGTGCTGATGGCAACCGGCCGTGCCGCCAATACCTACGGCCTGAGCCTGGAAGTTGCCGGCGTGGCGTGCACAAAGCGCGGCATAGAAGTCGACAGCAATTTCATGACTTCGGTACAGGGCGTTTATGCCGTGGGCGATGTCAACGGCCTGGTGCAGTTGGCGCATGTGGCGAAGGCTCAGGGACGCTGCGCGCTGGCGCATATCCTGGGCGAGGAAAGCCATATCGATTTCAATATCATCCCGGCAGCAGTGTTCACGGCGCCAGAGCTAGCCATGGTGGGACTTACCCAGGAAGCCTGCAGCCAGCAGGGCATGGCTTTCGAAACCCACAAGGCGTTCTACCGCGCCAATGGCAAGGCATTGTCGGCCGACGAGCCCGAAGGACTGGTGAAACTGATTGCCACTCCGCAGGGGAAAGTGATAGGGGCGCATATATTGGGGGCGCACGCTGCCGACATGATACACGAAATGGCCATGCTGATGCATTTCGGGGGAAGCCTGGACGATATAGCGCAAACCATACACGCCCATCCCACTCTGTCGGAAATAGTGCTCGACGCTGCCGAAAGTTGATAACCCACCATGCGCGGAGTCGCCGCGCACAGGCAATACATAAAAAAAGTAGGAAGGATGCCGCACGAAAGGCATGCCTCCCTGCTTGCTTTCGGTTGCCGAGGCCAGCCTATATTATGGCACACATGCGCGGGGTTGAAATACTTCATAGTTTCGTTATCAGTTTTATGAATTCTTCGATTAGGTATTGCCTTGACGTGGTTTTTGCGAACGTGAGGCGTATGAGGT
>CAVFSQ010000074.1:2732-6976 GCA_963625145.1 Bacteroidaceae bacterium
CGTCTTCCAACTTGCGGTAGGGGGTGAAAAACATTTCGCGGTTCGGCAGTGATGATTGCCGAACCGCGAAATTTTCTAGTCTTTTGATCACTAGTGTCCCGTTAAAGTGGATCGTTTGGTTTTTGAAATAATTGAAATACAGTCTTTTAAGTAGCATTTTGAAATGAAACGGATTTGAAATTGCAACTTTGCGGCCAAATGAGAGGTCGCATATGAACCAAAACAAATACGTATTCACTCAACTTACAGCTTTCAGCTTTCTTGAACAGAAATCAGTTCAACAACTTCGTTCGCAAGTATGATGGAAACCGCTATGTGAAACATTTTACATGTTGGAATCAGCTACTTGCAATGATGTTTGGCCAACTTAGTAACCGGGAGAGCCTGCGTGATGTAATTGTTGCCTTTGAGGCACATCGTGCCAAACAATACCATTTGGGATTGGGACATGAACCTATAGCAAAAACCACTCTCGCATCGGCCAACCAAAAACGTGACTACAGGATTTTCGAAGACTTCGCATTCTATATGATGAAGGAAGCCTGCGAGAAGTGAACGACCATTTTTTTGGACATCCCTGGAAGGAAATTCGCTTTCGGTTCAACCACTATTCCGTTGTGTCTTGCCACTTTCCCATGGGCGAAGTTCCGAAGCAAAAAAGGTGGAGTCAAGGCTCATGTCTTGTACGACATAGAAGCTCAGGTTCCTGCTTTCTATACTGTGACCACAGCATCTAAACACGATTCGACTGTAATGTCTTCACTCCCCTGTGAATCAAACGCTTATTACATATTCGACAGGGCTTATGACTCATTCAAAGAACTCTATAGAATAGACCTTACAGGTTCTTTTTATGTAGTCAGAGCCAAGACAAACTTGAAGTACAAGACCGTCAAATGGAAAAGAAGACTGCCCAAGAACGTACTGACGGATGCGGAGATAAAACTGACTGGTGTCCTATCCGAGAAGAAGTACCCAAAGCCATTCCGATTAATTCGTTATTACGATGAAGAAGATGACCGTGAGTTTACTTTTCTGACAAATGCCAAGCAGATTTCTGCATTGGATGTCGCTAATCTCTACAAGAAAAGATGGTTGGTTGAGCTATTCTTCAAATGGCTAAAGCAGCATCTTAAGATAAAGAGATTCTGGGGCACAACAGAGAATGCAGTCCGCATACAGATCAGTGTGGCTATCATCACATATTGTCTTGTGGCTATTGTCCAGCATGACATGAAACTGAATCGCTCAACTTATGAAGTCTTGCAAATTCTCAGCATCTCATTAACCGACAACCCCCACTTACTAGATCTGTTCGATAAGACTAATTTCAATAATGTCAAAGAACTCAATAGTCCCCTTATTCCGGGATTATTTGATTAATATTAACTGGTCCCGATTTTAACGGGACACTAATGATATGGAGACTCTTGCCTACCTCTCTCTCCCGTTGCGGGTATCAACCGAGCGAAAGTTGTCCCCCTACTCTTTGCAAAGCCTTGTTTGCTTTCTTTGAAAATTTGTCCCCTTTCGGGCGCCATAACGACAAAAAAAACGCAGTTTTCTGCCGTTTTGCATGACAATCGTACCGGTTACGGCCGATTTTTTGTAAATTCGCAGCGAAAGAAATCCTTTCATGCATTTTTTTGACAACAAATCAATCAATAGAGTAATGAAAAAGTATAATTTCAATGCAGGGCCTTCTATTCTCCCCCAGCAGGTTATAAAGGCTACTGCAGACGCTTGCATCGACTTTCAGAACACCGGACTGTCGCTAATGGAAACCAGCCATCGCAGCAAAGATTTCCAACCCGTTATGGACAATGCCGAAGCTCTGATGAAAGAAATCCTTGACATTCCCGACGGCTACCGTGTGTTGTTCCTCGGCGGCGGCGCCAGCATGCAATTTTGCATGGTGCCCTACAACCTTCTCGAAAAGAAGGCCGCTTACCTCAACACCGGCACATGGGCAAAGAAAGCCCTGAAAGAAGCCAAGCTCTTCGGCGAAGTGGTGGAAGTGGCTTCTTCGGCTGCCGACAACTTCACCTACATCCCCAAAGACTTCACGGTGCCTGCCGATGCCGACTATTTCCACATCACCACCAACAACACCATTTACGGTACTGAAATCCGCAAGGATATCGACAGCCCCGTGCAACTGGTTGCCGACATGTCGAGCGACATCCTCTCGCGCCCGGTGGACGTTTCGAAATACTCCATAATCTACGGCGGCGCACAGAAAAACCTCTCAATGGCCGGCGTTACGTTTGTCATTGTCAAGGAAGACGCCCTCGGTAAAGTGAGCCGCAGCATCCCCACGATGCTCGACTACCGCACACATATCGAGAAGGGCTCGATGTTCAACACTCCCCCTGTAGTGCCCGTGTTCTGCGCAATGAAGACTCTGGAGTGGATTAAGGAACTGGGCGGCGTCAGCGTTATGGACAAGCTGGCCCACGAGCGCGCCGACATTCTCTACTCCGAAATCGACCGCAACAAGCTGTTCCGCGGCACTGTGAAGGAAGAAGACCGTTCGCTTATGAACATCTGCTTCGTGATGAACGACGAATACAAGGAACTCGAAAGCGAATTCTTCGCCTTTGCCACCTCGAAAGGCATGGTAGGCATCAAGGGCCACCGCTCGGTGGGCGGTTTCCGCGCTTCGTGCTACAACGCGATGCCTGTTGAGGGCGTGAAAGCCCTCGTTGAGGCCATGAAGGAATTCGAAGCAAACCATTGAAAATAAACTAAAGGACAGGCTGGATGCCAAAGCTGACTGCAGCAGCGGCATCAAGCCTGTTTTTCATTAAAAACATACAGATATGAAAGTATTGATAGCTACAGAAAAACCTTTTGCTTCGGCAGCCGTTGAAGGTATAAAGAAAGAAATCTCCGAAGCGGGATACACTCTTGCTCTGCTTGAGAAATATACAGAAAAGCAGCAGCTTCTTGAAGCTGTGGCCGATGCCGATGCACTTATAATACGCAGCGACAAAATCGATGCCGAAGTTTTCGACGCAGCGAAGCAGCTGAAGATTGTGGTAAGGGCCGGCGCCGGATACGACAACGTTGACCTCGCCGCAGCCACCGCCCACGGCGTGGTGGTAATGAACACCCCGGGACAAAACTCAAATGCCGTTGCCGAACTGGTATTCGGACTTCTGGTGTATGCCGTACGCAATTTCTACAACGGAAAGACCGGCACCGAACTTAAAGGCAAAAAGCTCGGTATCCTGGCATTTGGCAACGTGGGACGCAACGTAGCACGCATTGCAAAGGGATTCGACATGGACGTGTACGCTTTCGACGCCTTCTGCCCCGCAGATGTCATCGAGGCTGCCGGTGTGAAGTCGGTTTCCTCGCGCGACGAGCTCTTCGAAAAATGCGACATCGTGAGTCTGCATATTCCCGCCACACCCGAAACTCGCAGCAGCATTAACTACGACGTTGTAGGGAAAATGCCCAAAAACGCAGTGCTTGTCAATACGGCACGCAAGGAAGTAATCGACGAGGAAGGGCTCGTAAAAATCCTATCCGAGCGCGAAGACTTGAAATATGTTTCCGACATCGCTCCCGACCGTGCACCCGAATTCGCCGAGAAATTCCCCGGACGCTATTTCTCCACACCCAAAAAGATGGGCGCGCAGACACAGGAAGCCAATACCAATGCCGGCATAGCAGCAGCTTGCCAAATAGTAGGTTTCCTTAAAGACGGCATAACAAAATTCCAGGTCAACAAATAATTTTCAAAACACAGGATATGGCTACAGTAAAACCGTTTCGCGGACTGCGTCCGCCTGTCGACCTTGTTGAACAGGTGGAAAGCCGTCCCTACGACGTGCTCGATTCTGAAGAAGCGCGTGCAGAAGCCGGCGACAACGAAATGTCGCTGTATCATATCATAAAGCCGGAAATCAACTTTCCTGCAGGCACAAGCGAATACGACCCGCGCGTTTACGAAAGCGCAAGAGAGCAATTCGTAAAGTTTCAGGAAAACGGCTGGCTGGTGGAAGACCCGTCGGAAAACTATTACCTCTATGCCCAAACCATGAACGGCCGCACGCAATACGGCATTGTGGTTTGCGCGTCGGTAAACGACTACATGAACGGGGTAATCAAACGCCACGAACTGACACGCAAGGACAAGGAAGAAGACCGCATGCGCCACGTGCGCATAACCGATGCCAATATCGAACCGGTATTCCTTGCTTACCTCGACGACGAAGTGCTCGACGCCCTCATTG
>CAVFSQ010000075.1:0-6952 GCA_963625145.1 Bacteroidaceae bacterium
GGTAACGCCCGTACAATTCCCCGTCAAGACAGGCCCCGACTTCAATTCTATGATCGACGTGCTGCTGATGAAGAAATACTCATGGAAGCCCGAAGGTGGAGCGCCCGAAATCAGCGACATCCCTGCCGACCAGATGGAAAAGGCCAAAGAGTTGCACGCAAAGCTCGTGGAGAACGCTGCCGAGAACGACGAAACGCTCATGGAAAAGTTCTTCGACACCGAAAACCTCACCGAAGACGAGATGCGCGAAGGAATTCGCAAAGGACTTGTAACGCAGAGCATCTTCCCCGTATTCTGTGTATGCGCAAGCAAGGACATGGGCGTGCGCCGCATGATGGAATTCCTGGGCAATGTAGTGCCGTTTGTAGACGAAATGCCCGCCGTGACCAACGCCGCCGGCAATGAAATCGCACCAGACGCCAGCGCGCCGGCATCAATATTCTTCTTCAAGACCGGACTTGAGCCCCACATCGGCGAAGTGCAGTATTTCAAGGTAATGAGCGGCACAATACACGAGGGCGATGACCTTGACAACGCCGACCGCGGCTCGAAGGAACGGCTCGCGCAGATTTTCTCGCCGTCGGGCTCACTGCGCGAAAAAGTGAGCGAGATGGTAGCAGGCGACATAGGCTGCACCGTAAAACTGAAAGACGTGCGCCTCGGCAACACGCTCAACGCCAAAGACTGCGACAACCGCTTCAATTTCATAAAGTATCCCGACCACAAGTATTCGCGTTCAATAAAGGCTGTAAACGAAAACGAAACCGAAAAGGTGATGGCCGCACTTACGAAGATGCACGAAGAAGATCCCACATGGGTCATCGAGCAAAGCAAAGAGCTGCGGCAGACCATCGTGCACGGCCAGGGAGAATTCCATCTGCGCACCCTGAAATGGCGCATGGAGAACAACGACAAGATACAAGTAGAATTCGGCGAGCCGCGCATACCTTACCGCGAAACTATCACGAAGGCCGCGCGTGCCGACTACCGCCACAAGAAACAGAGCGGCGGCGCAGGGCAATTCGGCGAAGTACACCTCATCATCGAACCGCTCGTAGAAGGAGAGCCTGTTAAGCAAGTCTACAAATTCGGCAATCAGGAATACCGCATCACACCGCGCTCTACCGAAGAAACGCAACTGGAATGGGGCGGAAAGCTTGAATTCATAAACTCTGTGGTAGGCGGAGCCATCGATGCACGCTTCATGCCGGCTATACTCAAAGGCGTAATGAGCCGTATGGAACGCGGACCACTCACCGGCAGCTACGCACGCGACGTACGCGTCATCGTTTACGACGGAAAGATGCATCCGGTTGACTCAAACGAAATTTCGTTCACACTTGCAGGGCGCAACGCATTCAGCGCAGCCTTCAAGGAAGCCGGGCCGAAGATTCTCGAGCCGATTTACGACGTTGAAGTTTTGGTTCCGTCCGACTATATGGGCGACACAATGAGTGACCTTCAGGGACGCCGCGCAATAATAATGGGCATGGACGCTGAAAAGGGATACCAGAAGCTCACCGCACGCGTGCCGCTTGCCGAAATGTCGAACTACTCCACTACGCTCAGCAGCATAACCGGCGGACGGGGATTCTTTAGCATGAAATTCTCCAGCTACGAGCTTGTGCCGACCGACGTGCAGCAGAAACTCATCTCCGCATTCGAGAAAGAAAATACCGAAGCAGAATAGTCCCGCTGGACTTTCAGCATAACCGCAACCGGGTTTCCGCCGCAAAACAAGCCGCGACGGAAATCCGGTTTGCATATAAGTACCTTTGGAATAACGGAATTTCGTAACTTTGCGCCAAACTCAGCAAACATGAAAAAACTAGCATTATCTCTATTCACTATGGCCGCATTGGCCTGCGTCCCTTCAGCACGCGCCACAATAACTCTGCAGGGAATTGCAGCCGGTAACTACTATGCGCAGTCGATGCGCCAGTTCCGTTCCGCGCCCGACGGCGAGAGCTACATGCAAATCAGCGAAGACGGCAAAAAACTGTTGTCGTATTCCTTCAAGAACGGCACACAGAACGGAGTCGTGGTAGACCTCACAACTGCACGCGGCGACAAAGTGGAGAGCATTGACGGATATATCCTTTCGCCCGACGGCCGGCGGATTCTCTTACAGACAAACACAAGCCCCATATACCGCCACTCTTTCACGGCACAATACTATATTTACGACGTGAACAACAAGACGCTTACCGCCCTTTCAGCCGGCGGAGCGCAGATGCAGCCGCAGTTTTCGCCCGACGGCACTATGATTTCGTTCGTGCGCGGCGGCAACCTTTATCTGGTGAAACTGCTTTTCGACAATGCCGAAAGCCAAGTCACCAAAGACGGCGAAACCGGAAAGGTGCTCAACGGCGTGCCCGACTGGGTCAACGAAGAAGAATTCTCCACGGCATGCTCGTATGTGTTTACCGCCGACAGCAAAATGCTTGTATGGGTGCGTTACGACGAAAGCGCCGTCAAGACATTCGCATTCCCGATGTACAAAGGGGCAGCCCCGGAATACAGCGCCTACGAAGGCTATCCCGGACAATATTCCTACAAATACCCCATTGCGGGAGAAGCAAACTCCAAGGTTGAAGTGCATTCCTACGACATCAAGAGCCATGTGGAGCGCACCGTAAACGTTCCGGTAGAAGCCGAAGGATACATCCCGCGCATTTTCCAGACTTCCGACCCCGAGAAGATTGCCGTTGTGACGCTCAACCGCCATCAGGACCAGATGGACATTTACGCGGCAAACCCACGTTCCACCGTGTGCAAACTGCTAGTAAGGGAAAAGGCCGAAAAGTACCTACGCGAATCGGCTTTCTCCGACCTCCGTTTCTACGGGGATCATTTCGCAATGGTCAGCGACCGCAACGGCTACAACAACATCTACTGGTACGACATCAACGGGCATCTCACCGGGCAGGTCACAAAAGGCGAATACGAAGTGCAGGATTTCTACGGCTACGATGCCCGCACCGGCAATTTCTACTACAGCGCCAATGTCGACGGGCCCCAATACACCACAGTGATGTGCGCCAATCTCAAAGGCGCCGTCAAGAAACTTTCCACGCAGAAAGGCGACAACTCGGCCAGCTTCAGCGCCAATTTCCAATATTTCGTAAACACATATTCCAGTATTGCCACGGCTCCGGTCACAACGCTTTGCAACGCGCAGGGAAAAGTGCTGAAAACTCTTATTGACAACTCTGCGCTTAAAGCCAAAATCGAAAGCAACGCGCCGGCCACGGTAGAAATGTTCGAGTTCACCACAAGCGGCGGCACGAAACTCAACGGCTATATGGTGAAACCGGCCAATTTCGACGCCTCGAAGAAATACCCTGTCATCATGTACCAGTACAGCGGCCCGGGTTCGCAACAAGTGCGTGACTCATGGTCATCGGGATTCATGGGTGGACTGGTTTGGGAACGCTATCTTGCCCAAGAAGGATTCATAAGCGTATGTGTAGACGGACGCGGCACAGGCGGCCGTGGTGCTGAATTCGAAAAGCAGACATATCTCCGCCTGGGACTGCTCGAAGCACAAGACCAAGTTGAAACGGCATTATATCTCGGCAAACTAAGCTATGTAGACAAAGGCCGCATAGGCATATGGGGATGGAGCTACGGCGGCTTCAACACTCTGATGTCAATGAGCGAAGGCCGCGCGGTGTTCAAGGCCGGAGTAGCAATAGCACCGGTAACAAGCTACAGGTTCTACGACACAGTGTATACCGAGCGCTACATGCGCACCCCCAACGAAAATTCCGCGGGCTACGACGACTGCCCAATTTCACGCGCAGCAAACCTTAGCGGTGATCTGCTGCTTATCCACGGCAGCGCCGACGACAATGTGCACTTCCGCAACACCGCCGAATACTCCGAAGCGCTCGTGCAGGCCGGCAAGCAGTTTCAGATGCAAGTCTACACCAACCGCAACCACAGCATATACGGAGGAAATACCCGGCTGCACCTCTACACGCGAGTAGCTGATTTTTTCAAGGACAAACTCAAAAAATAATTCTGCAAAAAGATTGTGGATAATACAAATATCTCTATCTTCGCAACTGACTACATAACATAAAACATTACCACTATGAAAGAACTTAAAGGAACAAAGACAGAGAAAAATTTGCAGGCAGCTTTCGCTGGCGAAAGCCAGGCTCGCAACAAGTACACCTACTACGCAAGCCGTGCAAAAAAAGACGGATACCAGCAAATTGCAGCCATTTTTGAAGAAACTGCAAACAACGAAAAAGAACACGCAAAGATGTGGTTCAAGGCCCTTAACGGAGGAGCCATAGACGGCACACGCGAAAACCTCGAAGCAGCCGCAAACGGAGAGAATTACGAATGGACCGAGATGTATCCCACGTTCGCAAAAGAAGCGCGCGAAGAAGGATTCGAAGAACTCGCACAGAAATTCGAAATGGTGGCCGAAATTGAAAAGCACCACGAAGAGCGTTACAAAACCTTGCTGCAGAACATCGAGCAGGCAAAAGTATTCGCACGCGAAGGCAACCGCGTATGGATCTGCCGCAACTGCGGGCATATAGTAATAGGCAGCGCAGCTCCCGAAGTATGCCCCGTATGCAGCCATCCGCAAGGCTATTTTGAAATATTGGCCGACAATTTCTAAAAACAGGCACTCATGCCTGTGAAAATGAAACGGTGCAAGTCCACGACTTACACCGTTTTTTCATACCTTTGCATATGAAGCCCCCGAAGTGAAATTCAGAAAAACAAACTCACGATGAATCCCAACCAAAGATACATGATGCGCGGTGTAAGCGCAATGAAAGAAGACGTACACGCAGCTATCAAGAACATCGACAAAGGAATATTTCCCAAGGCATTCTGCAAGATAATGCCCGACATACTGGGCGGTGACCCCGAATACTGCAACATAATGCATGCCGACGGAGCTGGTACAAAATCAAGCCTCGCCTACATGTACTGGAAAGAAACCGGTGACCTTTCAGTATGGCGCGGCATAGCCCAGGATGCAATTGTGATGAACACCGACGACCTTCTGTGCGTAGGCGCAGTTGACAACATTCTCGTATCATCGACCATCGGCCGGAACAAGATGCTCATTCCCGGCGAAGTAATATCCGCCATCATCAACGGCACCGACCAGTTGTTGGCCGAAATGCGCGAAATGGGAATCGGCATCTATGCCACCGGCGGTGAGACGGCCGACGTAGGCGACCTGGTGCGCACCATCATCGTAGACTCCACAGTCACATGCCGCATGAAGCGCAGCGACGTAATCGACAATGCCAATATCCGTCCCGGCGACGTAATAGTAGGACTCTCGTCGTGCGGGCAAGCCACCTACGAAAAGCAGTATAACGGCGGCATGGGCAGCAACGGACTTACATCGGCACGCCACGACGTGTTTGCTAAATATCTCGCGGAAAGTTACCCCGAAAGCTATGACAAGGCCGTGCCGGGCGAGCTGGTATACAGCGGCAACATGCGTCTTACCGACCCCGTGGCAGGCACGCCGCTCAACGCCGGGCAACTGGTGCTCTCCCCCACTCGCACCTACGCTCCCGTAGTAAAACGGCTGCTCGACATCATGCGCCCGCAAATCCACGGCATGGTTCACTGCACCGGCGGGGCACAGACAAAGGTGCTCAATTTCGTAAACGAGAACTGCAGGGTGATAAAGGACAACATGTTCCCCGTTCAGCCACTGTTCAAACTCATACACGACGAAAGCGGCACCGACTGGAAAGAAATGTATATGGTGTTCAACATGGGGCATCGCCTTGAAGTCTACACTTCCCTCGAAAATGCCCAAACGGTAATCGACACCGCCCTAAGTTTCAATATCGATGCACAAATCATAGGCCATATAGAAGAAGGCCAGCGCAGCCTGACTATCAAAAGCGAATTCGGAGAATTCAACTATTAAGCATGACCGACAACAACAATTCACTGCTCGAGAAGCTTGACACGCTCCACGACCGTTTCGAAGAGGTAAACACGCTGATATCCGACCCTTCGGTAATTGCCGACCAACAACGCTACATAAAGTTGACCCGTGAATACAAGGAACTCGAGCGACTTATGGGCGTGAGAGAAAAATACTCGTCGGCCTTGTCGTCGCTCGCTGAAGCCAAGCAGATGCTTCTTGAGGAGAACGACCCGGAAATGCGCGAGATGGCAAGGGAACAGGCTGCAGAAAGCGAAGAAAGCATACCGCAACTTGAAGAAGAAATAAAATTGCTGCTTGTTCCGAAAGACCCGGAAGATGCAAAGAACGCCATACTTGAGATACGCGGAGGCACCGGCGGTGACGAAGCGGCACTCTTCGCAGGCGACTTATTCAGAATGTATTCGAAATTCTGCGAACAAAAAGGCTGGGAACTGACGGTTTCTTCGGCAAGTGAAGGGGCGTCTGGAGGATTCAAAGAAATAATATGCTCGGTAACCGGAGCCGACGTCTACGGAACGCTCAAATACGAAAGCGGCGTTCACCGCGTGCAGCGCGTACCCATAACCGAAACTCAGGGACGCATCCACACCTCGGCCGCCACCGTAGCCGTGCTGCCCGAAGCCGACCCTTTCGAAGTAAAAATCAACGAGGGGGAAATACGCTGGGACACATTCCGCTCTAGCGGGGCCGGCGGACAGAATGTCAACAAAGTGGAAAGCGGCGTACGCTTGCGTTACAACTGGCGCAACCCAAACACCGGCGAGACAACTGAGATTCTTATAGAATGCACCGAGACGCGCGACCAGCCCAAGAACAAGGAACGCGCTTTGGCACGTCTGCGCACATACATCTACGACCACGAACACCAGAAATATGTCGACGACATAGCATCGCGGCGCAAATCGCTCGTATCGACAGGCGACCGCTCGGCAAAAATCCGTACCTACAACTACCCGCAAGGACGCATCACCGACCACCGCATAAACTACACCATCTACAACC
>CAVFSQ010000076.1:0-6825 GCA_963625145.1 Bacteroidaceae bacterium
TTGTTTCCATATCACTGTTTCCGTATTGATGCAATAAAGTAATCGAGCAAATAATATGCCATAGCCTCACAACCGACTTTCAATGCGCAAAGAATTGCGCCGCCAATAGAAAACAGGTCAGTGCCGACAGACCGAAGTAAAGCATGTAAAGTCTGCCATGATAGAGTGCTGAATACAAAAATTCCCGGAGCGAGGTGCTTCGGGAATTTTTTGTGTGAAACGCGTATTTCAGGCGTTGAAACGCTTGTCGCAATAGCGCAGTTTGTAGGGACGACGGTATTCGTACCAGTAGAGACGGTGTGCGGCAGCTTCCTTGTCACCTTCGAAACTGAGCAGAGCCGGATTCCAGTGCACGGGGCGGTTGAGCTCGCGGGCAATATTGAACAGGCAGCAAAGCGTATTGGTGCTTGCGCCGTAGTCTACCGGAGCTATCGGGTTCTTGTGGTCGCGTATAGCGTCGATGAAGTTCTGCATGTGGGGAGAGCTTACTTCGTACTGTCCCTTTTCTACTTTCTCTTCCTTTTTCTTGAGCAGCGCCGGGTCGGAGCACTCGATGTATCCGCGTGCCACCTTGAGCCACCCCTTGTCACCGATAAAGCGTATGCCCTGCGCGTTGGGATCGTCATCGCGGTAAGGCTGCTCGGTCATCTCGATGCCGTTGGCATATTTCATCGTTGCGTATTTTGCTCCCTTGTAACCCTGCGGAATGAATTCCACGGGGCCGAGTCCGTCCATGCCGAGCGCAGCCTGCACGATGTCGTACATGTGTGCTCCCCAGTCGGCGGGATATCCGTTACCTGTTTCCTGATACCAGCGCCATGCGCCCCAGAGTTGTTCGTTTTGGTCGGGGTCGAGCTTCACCACGGGGCAAATATCGGAGTGATAGTGTATCTTGGGGTCGTTGAGCGGGCCGAGCCAAAGGTTGAAGTTAAGGTTGGCGGGTACGGGCATCTCTGGCAAGTTGAACGGGGTGGGCGGATTGCCTACGCGCACATATACCTTGTCGATATGACCGATGGCACGTTGCTGTACCAGGCGTATTGCAGTCTGGAATTCCTCGCTCGAGCGCTGCTGGCTTCCCATCTGGAACACCACATCGTTGGCATGCGCCGCAGCCTGCACGGCAAGTCCTTCGGTGATGGTGTATGCAAGTGGTTTCTGGCAGTAAACGTGCTTGCCGGCATCGCAGGCATCAATGGCGATGAGCGCATGCCAGTGATCGGGCGTTGCAATCTCGATGGCATCGATATCCGAGCGTTCCATCATTTCTTCGTAGAATTCATAAGTGTCGCAGCGTTCGGCCATTTCCTTGCTTTTCTGCCATGCCGTAACGCGGCGGCGGAAGCGTTCGCGCTTTATAGAGTCGACGTCGCAGCATGCAGCCACCTGCACACCGGGGCACGACGAAAAACTGCTGAAGTCGCTGCATCCCTGCTGGCCGAGTCCCACGAAGCCGAGCACCACGCGGTCGCTCGGCGCCACTTTTACTCCGTCGATTTTCCAGCTCGGTAGAATGGTAAGCGAAGCGAGCCCCATGGCCGAAAGGCTGAGGAAGTCACGGCGCGACAACTTGTCACTGTCGTTGGGCAACGTTTTTTTCTTGATGTTGTTTTTAAGTTTATCTTTCATATTACTTACTTTTTAAAAATGAAATTCTTGTTTATTCCACGCGTTCGAAACCACTCACGGTACCGGTAGCACGGTAGAGGCGCAATACCGAGGATTCGCCTTCTTCTGTCCTGAAATTTTCAGAGAAATAGAAATATCCTCCACCCAGTGAGTGCATGCCGGTGCTGCCGTACGGGAAATTCCAGCCCGTTATGCCTGTGGCGGCATCGCACAGCGGTGCATCGGCAAGCGGCACCACAAGGCCGCGACCCGCATAGGGTATGCCTTCAAGTTTTTGCTTCTGCGGGCGCGATGCAGAGCAAACGGCATACATGCTATAGTTCGGGAACGACGGCTTGCGCCCTTTGTACACGGCCATATACCAAAGCCCCGAAAAACTGTCGTATTCCAGATTCTGCACACCCCAGTCGGTGCTGCCGGTATGCACGAAATATCTGGCCGAAGGTTTAGCTGGGCCTTGAAACAAAGGAATGTCCTGCGAAAGCGGACGGGCATACTTGCCCCAGTTTGAAATGTCGTATTGCAAAAGCACCTGATAGTCATTGTCGGTGCGCGAAGTGTCGCCGTAGACTCCATAGGCCACGGTAAGCATCTGCTTGCCCGAGGATTTGCCCATGCGCGGACCAAACGAAATACCGTCGATGCCGCTGCACGCGAAGCGGTGGTCCAATTCACGGCCGCCTACGTTCACCCACGCCGAATAGTCGTCAAGCACTGTGGGCAACGAAACTGCCGTCATCACACTGTCGCGCTCGCCGTGCATGCCCACACGGTAGATTCTGTTGCCGTCGAAGATGGCCACATAAAAGCTGTTCTGGAACTTGCGGTCGCTTTTCTCCATCTTCAAAATGCCGCGTCCTATGACATCGTCCTTGTACTCGAGCGTGCCGTATACTTTGCCGTCAGATTCGTTGAAGTCAAGGCACCCGAGATGGCCGAGCAGCCCGGTCACAGTACCGACAAGCCTGCCGTTGAAGTCGTATTTGGCAAGCATGGTGGTAAACGAGCAATAAACCGCGCGATTCTTGACGTCGACTGCAATGCCCTGTATATGTCCCGCCTTGAACGGGCCGCATTTTATAGTTAAAGGCAGACCGGAAACCTGCGCATGGGCAGCTTTGTTATTGCATAAAACAAACTGCCCCAATAGACAAAGCATTGTCAGCATGCATAAACGGCTTTTCATTCCCAGGACTTTTTACGTTTGACTGTGCTAATTTACAATTTTCACGTCATATAGGCAATCTATTTGTTTTTTGTTTTTTGTTTTTTGTTTTTTGTTTTTTGTTTTTCCTATCTTTGTGCGAAATATTCACCATAAGCTAGATAAGGCATGAAGACTTCTTACCACATATTGACAATTTTGTTGGCAATAGCTTCGTTTGTAGGATGCAGCGACAACGTTGACGAAACCGACTTGTTTGTTTCAAACGGAAAGACAATAACCCAACTTCTTGAAACAAACCCCGACTTCAGCATTTACCTGCATCTGCTTAGGCAAGTGAAGCTTAGCGACAAAAGCGGGTCGAACGTAGCACAAATGCTCTCGGCGCGCGGAAACTACACGGTGTTTGCCTCTAAAAACGACGCTGTACACCATTATCTCGATTCTATATACGCCACACCCAACTTCGACTACACGCAAACCGACGACAGTATGGCGAAAATTCTGGTAACCAGTTCTATTATCGACTGCGGCGATGAGGAGGCATATAGAACCAGCATGTTTACCGAAGGTGCCATCGGAAAAACAAACTTTGCCGACCGCTACCTCACCGTATCGTTCGACACTCTAAACGGCAAGGGCATAGTGAAAATCAACAACGACGCAACCATCATAAATCCCGATCTCGAAGCCACAAACGGCTTCATACACGTAGTTGACCGCTCTTTGGCGCTGTCGAATGCCTATCTGCCGCAGACAATAAGCGAGGCGGGAAACCTGAACATATTCTCAATGCTGCTGTATCAGACCGGATGGGACAACGAGATGCAGCAATACCGCGACGAAGAGTATGAGAAAAAAACAAAACCAGACAACGAAATGCCGGAACACCGATACATAGGCTATACGGCCTTTGTAGAAACCGACAGCGTGTTCCACGAAAAATGGGGAATCGACTTGCCACAGATGAGCAACGGCACAATGACCAATGCCACCGAAATATTGCAGCAGATAAAGGAGAAATGCCAACAGGCATACCCCAACGCGAAAGACGCCGACTTGAAAAGCGGAGACAACGCCGTGAACCAGTTTGTAGCATACCACTTGCTGCACGAACGCATCGCCTACAACAATCTCGTGATACACTACGGCGAGCTCGGCTTTTCGTACAAGAACCCCACGCGCCTTACCATCGACTGTTTTGAATACTACGAAACAATGACCAAAGCCCACCGTCGCCTGCTGAAGCTCACCGAGGGAAAGCAAACCGACGGTATAAGAATAAACCGCTACTGCACCTACAACGAAAACAATTTTTCGGAAGCCACAGTGCCGCGTCCGGGCGTAAAGGTTTTCTCCGACAACGGCAGCTACAATTTCAATGCACTCAACGGTTTCTACTACCCCATCGACGACATACTGGTCTACGACGACGATGTGCCCAACGTGGTGCTGAACGAACGTCTGCGCTTCGACTTCAGTTCCATACTGCCCGAACTGATGACCAACGGCTACCGCCGCATAAGCGAAAACTCCACCGTAGTGTTCCCCCGCGGATATTTCGAAAACATGACATACACAGACGAGTCGACTTACCGCTATCTGCCAGGCTACGGCGCAGGATGGCCGAACTTTCAGGGCGACGAGCACAATGTGATTGGAATGTACGACCTCACCGTAAAACTGCCGCCAGTGCCGCTCGAGGGCACTTACGAACTGCGCTGGGCAATTCCCATATACCCCACGCGAGGCATGGCACAATTCTATTTCGGCACCGACAAAGACAATCTCACCGCAATAGGTTTGCCGGTTGATCTGCGTCTGTATGCCGACAATCCGACGATAGGCTGGGAGGCTGACGTTGAAGACAAAACCCTTAACAGAGAAAAAGACCGCGCTATGCGCAACCACGGCTACATGATGCCGCCCAAGCACGACGGCCCTACCACTGGAGGGGTTGTAAGCCTTTCGCTGCGCGACCAAACGCAATACCAGCGCATCCGAAAAATTGTATATACCGGCACATTCAAGCCCGACCAGACATATTACGTGCGCTGCAAGAGCGTATTGTCAAACACCTCCACGCAGTTTGTAATGGACTGGCTCGAACTTGTGCCAAAGAACGTTTACAACGGTACAAATCCCGAAGACATCTGGTAAGCATCTGCTTGCCAGATGTCTTGTCAATATATTACGTGGCAAGAGCGAAACACCGCCAATGTCCCACTGCCATCAAAGCAGGTGAGTAACGAGATTATGTACTTGCCCCTAATTGGCAGAAACAACTTGCAACAAAAAACGCAAAACCATTGCCTGAAAAACTACATAGTATGTAGTCAGAACTAAGCCTATTGCAGTTTAAACTATATCGGTTATAATTTAAACTGCAATAGGCTTAGTTTTTATCGTTTCTGTAACCCGGTAAGCCAACAAGTTACAACTGCAAAAATTCTCCCCGAAATCAGCCGAGAACTATGCGGCGCCATTTGCCGAGGGCGCGGCCAAACACAGCCACCACAGCCCATGTGGCAAACAGTATAATAAATGCCGACACCGGTATGCGCAGCGCCACCGGCACTCCCATTACAGTGGAAAGACCGTAGGCCGGGCCCACGAAGAAATAGTGCAGCATATAGATGCCGAACCCGCAAAGCGTGAAATTCTGGAGCAATGCGCACAGTTTCTTCCCTTTAGGTTTCACAGTTCTCAGCAAGAGGAACAGTACCGTAGACATTGCTATCACGTTGGGCGTGTTGTAGGTCCAAAAAAGTTCAGTCTGCAACGGCGTGGGATTGTCGAGCGTCTGTATATATCTGAAGCCGAAGAAGGTTACTGCATATCCCAACACAAATACGGCCGCGAGCAGCAAGCCTTTGCCAAAATTCACACGCGGGGCGATATATACATATATATAATGTCCCAGCAACAGATATCCGTTGAAGCCGGCAAAATAGTAGAACAGGCCGAATTGGTTCCAGTCGCAGGTACCGAAACTGTAGTGGCTGACGTATTCACCGAAATAAGGCAGCAGCGACGCCAGCAGCCACATGGCGATGAAGAATTTCTTCTGCCTCCGCGTAGCCGTACGCACCCAAGTGGAAAAAATAGGCATGTAAAGATAAAGTCCTACCAGCATGTAGATATACCACATATGGCTGGCGAGATAGCTGAAATTGTACGGCATACAGGCAATGCGCCCGGCAGCCTGCGCCAGTGACTGGTCGGCATTTTCGGCATAGGGGAAGAAAAACAGCACGCTGTCGGCCCCGCCGCCCAAAAGGCCCAAAATCCACGGCGTGAGGTAATACACCACCGACCATATAAGGAAAGGCCACACCACTCGCGGAATGCGGCGGGCATAGAACCGTTTCATTTCTATAGGTTTGGAGTCGCCTGGCCGCGGCAACAGCAAGGCTCCGCTAAGCATCACGAACAGCGGCACGCACGAGCGCACCATCGAGCCCCAGAAGGCTCCCCAAAAAGCAAATTCGGGATTCGGTTCGCCTGCGCCATAAGTTGCCGAGGCATTGAAAGGGTCGGCTGCATGGCAGCACACCAGCAACAGAAAAGCCATGATACGCAGGAAATCAAGATTTGAGTCACGCTCTTTTGTCTGAATCATAAAAGTAATTTGTTATGGTATATTAAAACAAGGGAATGCCATCCGCAGGCATTCCCGGCACGCAGGCATAGCCGGGCGCCCGCCACACAGAAAGCAGACAAATGCAAAGATGGCGAAAAAGTTTGAATACTCCGCCACTCCACATAGCACATTCGCATATTTTCCCGGTTCAGCGAAGAAAAAATCCCGTAAAATTTGGCCGTTTGAAAAAACCGTCTTAATTTTGCATCGCATTTCGCACGAAAGCAGCACATGGGTAGGTGCTGCACGGCTAGCTCCCTCTGAATCCTCCAGGGCGTGATTGCAGCAAAGGTAGGCTGGTTGTAGCAGCGCGATGCAGTGAGCTTACCCACCCGCCTCTTTAGCTCAGTTGGCCAGAGCACGTGATTTGTAATCTCGGGGTCGTTGG
>CAVFSQ010000077.1:0-6824 GCA_963625145.1 Bacteroidaceae bacterium
TGTGTAACATACAAGTAATTAACGATTGGCGTTTGCGAATTGTTGAATATTCCTCAATATTAACAAAAACAATTGTTAAACGAAACGAATCTAGCGGCATTGTTTTGGGTTACAGTAATTTTGCGTCCGTAAAAAACATTGTGGTTGAATGTGCATTATAGACGAAAATCAGTTGCTTCGTGCCGAGGCGATGCTCAACGGCGGAGACGCCGCGGGGGCTGTGGCCGAACTTGAGCGCCTGGCGTGTCTGTATCCCGGCAACGACCGCATACTCTATTTGTGTGGCAATGCGCGGCGTAAGACGGGAAACTGGGCAGCCGCCATCAACGATTATCTCGAGGCGGCGAGCATAAATCCCGACAGCCCCGCAGCCGAAGCGGCTGCAATGCTGACAGGCATCTTGGAGTTCAGAAACAAGGATTTGTATAATCAGTAAAAACATAATTTCGGAATGGGAAAAACGAGAGGCGCGATAGTTGTCGACACCGAGGCTTGCAAAGGATGCCAGCTTTGCGTGGAGGCATGCCCCGCCAAGATTCTAAGACTTGCTCCCGCCAGGGTGAACCGTCGCGGGTATCCCTATGTTGAAATGGCCGACTGGGAGCGGTGCACCGGCTGCGCATCGTGCGGCATCGTATGCCCCGACAGTTGCATTACGGTATACCGCAAGCGCGAAGAGTAGGTTTACAGTCAAGAAATACACGATTCGGATATGGAAGATTCAAAAGTAATGTTGCTCAAAGGCAACGAAGCAATAGCATACGCGGCCATAGGCTGCGGCGCCGACGCGTTTTTCGGCTATCCCATCACGCCGCAGTCGGAAGTGCTCGAAACGCTTGCGCTGCTCAAGCCGTGGGAGACCACGGGCATGGTGGTGCTGCAGGCCGAGAGCGAGGTGGCGTCAATCAATATGCTCTACGGCGCCGGCGGAACCGGAAAACGCGCCTTCACATCGTCGTCGAGCCCTGGTGTGGCGCTCATGCAGGAAGGCATAAGCTACATGGCCGGAGCCGAAATCCCCGGACTCATAGTGAACGTGCAGCGTGGAGGTCCCGGACTGGGCACCATACAGCCCAGCCAGAGCGACTACAATCAGGCCACGCGCGGCGGCGGCAACGGCGACTACAACGTCATTGTGCTTGCGCCGAACTCAGTGCAGGAAATGGCTGACTTTGTTGACTTGGCCTTCAATCTCTCGTTCAAATACCGCAATCCGGCAATGATACTCTCCGACGGCGTGATAGGCCAGATGATGGAGCGAGTGGTGCTGCCACCCTCGAAGCCGCGCCGCACCGAGCAGCAGATAGCCGAGGAATGCCCATGGGCAGCCAACGGTCACGGGCTGAAGCAACGCGGGCCTAACATACTCACGTCACTCGAGCTCGACCCTGCAGTGATGGAGGAGCGCAACCTACGCCTGCAGGCCAAGTACCGCGAGATAGAACGCTGCGAAGTGCGCTGCGAGGAAATCATGTGCGATGATGCCGACTATGTTGTGGTTGCCTTCGGTTCGGCAGCGCGCATAGCACGCAAGGCTGTCGACATGGCACGCGCCGAGGGTATAAAGCTCGGGCTCTTCCGCCCCATTACGCTGTGGCCCTTCCCCTACACGCAGATCGGAGCGCTGGCACGCCGCACGAAAGGCATGCTTGTGGCTGAAATCAATGCTGGACAGATGGTGGGTGACGTGCGCATGGCGGCAGCCGCAACAGGCATCCCCGTTGAGCACTACGGCCGCCTGGGAGGCATGATACCAGCTCCAGACGAGATAATCGCCGCGCTCAGGCAGAAAGTAATCGGAAATCACGGCCAAGCATGACACCTGCAGCCCCTGCACCGCACCGCAGGCGCGAAGAGCGCCTTGAGCCGCGAAGCCGCTTCATGCTGCGGCAGGTCATGAACCTGCTGTTCATCGTAGGGGTGGTGGCGCTGATAGTGCTCTACTTCGCAGTGCCCGGAATCGAGGGCACTCCCGCATACCTCACGTCGGGAATGGCGGTGGTGGCCGTGAAAATAGCAGAAATGATAATACGCTATCTCCCGAAATAAATTGTAGGGAGACAACAATAACAACGAATTATGACAAGAGAAGAAATAATTCAACCCGAAAACCGCGTCTACGGGAAAAACACGCTCGTAAACGACACGGCCATGCACTATTGCCCCGGATGCTCGCACGGCGTAGTGCACAAGCTCGTGGCCGAGGTGATAGACGAAATGGGGCTTGCCGAGAAAACTATTGGCGTGTCGCCGGTGGGATGCGCTGTGTTTGCCTACCGCTACCTCGACATCGACTGGCAGGAAGCCGCCCACGGCCGCGCACCCGCAGTGGCAACGGCATGCAAGCGCCTCTGGCCCGACCGTCTGGTGTTCACCTACCAGGGCGACGGCGATTTGGCATGCATCGGCACCGCCGAAACCATACACGCCCTCAACCGCGGCGAGAAAATCACAATGATATTCATCAACAACGCCATCTACGGCATGACGGGCGGACAGATGGCCCCGACGACTCTCGTGGGCATGAAGACCTCCACATGCCCCTACGGCCGCGACGTCAGCCTGCACGGATATCCGCTCAACATGACGCAACTCGCCGTGCAGCTCGAAGGCACTGCATTCGTGTCGCGCCAAAGCGTGCATTCGGTGGCCGCAATACACAAGGCGAAGAAGGCCATACGCCACGCCTTCGAAAACTCCATGAACGGCATCGGCTCGAACCTGGTGGAGATTGTGAGCACATGCTCGTCGGGATGGAAGAAAACGCCCGTGGACGCCAACAAATGGATGGAGGAAAACATGTTCCAGCACTACCCGCTGGGCGACTTAAAAGACATAAGGCCATGACAGAAGAACTATTGATATCGGGCTTTGGAGGGCAGGGAGTGCTCTCTATGGGCAAGATTCTCGCTTATGCCGCAATGACCGAAGGCAAGGAAGTGACTTGGATGCCCGCCTATGGACCCGAACAGCGCGGCGGTACGGCAAACGTAACCGTGATAGTGAGCGACGAGAAAATTTCCTCGCCCGTGCTCAGCGCCTACGACACCGCCATTGTGCTCAACCAACCCTCGCTCGACAAGTTCGAACCCCGCGTGAAGCCCGGAGGCGTGCTCATCTACGACGCATTCGGAGTGAACGTGCCACCCACACGCACCGACATACGGATATACAAAATCAACGCCATGGACGTGGCTGCCGAACTCAAGATGATGAAGGCTTTCAACATGGTGGTGCTCGGTGCCTACCTCAAGGTGTGCCCCATATTGAAGTCCGACGACATCGTGAAGGCCCTCGAAAAGACGCTGCCGCAGCGTCACCACAACCTAATACCTATGAACCGCCAGGCTATACTCAAGGGTATGGAACTGATTGACTGAAAAGAACAGAGCGTCCGAAACGGGTGCTTTTTGACAAGGATAAAATGCGTTTCTTCGCCCTTTAACGGCGCGGGGAGGCGTTTTTTTTGTTGTTAGGGGGGTGGGGTGCAAAAAAAAGCGTACCTTTGGCAAAATTGTGTATTGATAAAACAGAATGGGAAACTCGCGCATTTATCTTTGCCTTGCCCACATGAGCGGCAACGAAATGAAATATATCCAGGAAGCGTTCGACACGAATTGGGTTGTGCCCCTCGGTCCCAATGTAAACGCCTTCGAAGACGACCTCAAGGCCTTCGTGGGCGGCGAAAGGGAAGTGGTGGCCCTCTGCTCGGGTACGGCTGCCGTGCATCTGGCGCTCGTTGACCTTGGCGTGCAGGCGGGTGACGAAGTGGTTTGCCAGAGTTTCACCTTTTGCGCCAGCAGCCATCCCGTAACCTATTTGGGGGCAACGCCGGTGTTCGTCGACAGCGAGCCCGACAGCTGGAACATGGACCCCGCGCTGCTCGAGCAGGCCATCGAAGGGCGCATCGCAGCCACAGGGCGCAAGCCGAAAGCTATAGTGATGGTATATCTTTACGGAATGCCCGCCAAGATACGCGAAATACTCGCCGTGGCCGACAAATACGGCATACCCGTTGTGGAAGATGCTGCCGAAGCCCTCGGCTCGGAATACGGAGGCCGTGTGTGCGGCACTTTCGGCAACTACGGCGTGCTCAGCTTCAACGGCAACAAGATGATAACCACCAGCGGCGGCGGGGCGCTCGTGTGCCGCGATGCCGAAGCCAAGAGCCGCGTGATGTTCTACGCCACGCAGGCACGCGAATCGTACCCCTACTACCAGCACGAGCTGATAGGCTACAACTACCGCCTCAGCAACGTGTGTGCCGGAATAGGGCGCGGACAGATGACGGTGCTGCGCGAACACATTGCCCACCACCGCCGTATCGCCACGCTCTATGCCGAAGCTTTTGCCGGAGTGGAAGGCATCGACTTCCACAGCAACTGGGGCGCGGAATGCAACTCCAACTTCTGGCTCAGCACGGTGACGCTTGCCCCCGGGCTCAGGGTGGAAGGCGAGGAGGCGGCTTACGCCGCAGCCGTGAAAGGATCCGTGGGAGGCGCTGCCGGAGTGGTGCATCAGGCTTCGTCGGTGCATACGCTGTGCGAGCCCAACCGCAATGTGGAAGCCATGCGCCTCGCGCTCGACAAGGCCAACATCGAGAGCCGCCCCCTGTGGAAGCCCATGCACCTGCAGCCCGTATACCGCAACGCACCCGCATATGTCAACGGCACGGCCGAGGGCCTTTTCCGCTGTGGACTGTGCCTGCCCAGCGGACCGTGCGTGAGTGACGACGACGTGCGCTACATTGTGGACTGCATGCTCGCCAATATAAAATACTGACTATAACCCAAAACCTATTATCCAGATGTACGGACGACTGGCAAAATGGATATTCTCGGTCAAGGCAATGCCCTATTGGTGCGTGCTTGTGGCCGATTGCATTATAGTGTGCATAGCTGCGCTCGTGTCGACGAGCCTGGTGCGCGGTTCGCTCGGCAGTGTGCCCGAAGTGATGCGCACGCTGCTGGTGTATCTTGTGTTCTACATCATCGGGTTCAGGGTGATGCGCACCTACCGCGGTGTGCTGCGCTATTCCTCGTTTGTCGACCTCTACCGCATTGGGGCCGCTATGCTCATAGGCACACTGCTCATTACCTGCATGCGCGTCTTCTTCCGCATCGACGACTGGCTCGCCCCAATCCGGGTGCGCGAACAGGTGGGCATCTTCATCCTCGCCACAGCAATGATGGGAGGCCTGCGCGTGTTCGTGAAATACCTCTACGACCGCATGTGCGCCAGCCGCTCGGCAAAGCGCGTGTTCATCTACGGTGTGAAGCGGGGAGGCATAGGCCTGGGCAAGAGCATGGCCAACGACCAGCCCAGGCGTTTCACGCTTTGCGGATTCGTGAGCGACGAAACCGACATGGTGGACAAGATACTCATGGGAGTGAAAGTTTACCGCAAGAGCCACGACCTCATCTACCGCATGAAGCAGATGGAAATCGAAGGGCTCATGGTGTCGCCGCTCAAGCAGGCAGGACTTGTGGAAGACACGCAGTTTGTCGATGCACTGATTGATGCCGGAATAGCCATCTACACCACCGACGACGCCGAGAAATGGGACGGCAAGAGCGACCTCAGCGCGCGACGCTTCCACGAAGTGGAAATCGAAGACTTGCTGCCCCGCGATGAGATACACGTCGACCTTGAGGCCGTGGGGGGCATGTTGCGCGGCACTGTGGTGATGGTCACTGGTGCTGCTGGCTCGATAGGCAGCGAAATAGTGAGGCAGGTGGCACAATTCGCACCAAGGCTCATAGTGGCAGTTGATGCCGCCGAAACGCCAATGCACGACTTGCGCCTGGCCATGCGTCGCGACTGTCCCGGTGTGGAGTGCAGCACCGTGGTCACCAACATCTGCCGCCAGAACCGCATGGAGAGCATCTTTGCCGCCACGCACCCAGATTACGTGTTCCATGCCGCAGCCTACAAACACGTGCCCATGATGGAGGACAACCCCAGCGAAGCCGTGGAAAACAACGTGCTCGGCACATGCATCGTGGCCGACCTGGCAGTGAAATACGGCGTTAGGAAATTCGTAATGATTTCCACCGACAAGGCAGTGAACCCCACCAACGTCATGGGGTGCTCGAAGCGCATCTGCGAGATTTACGTGCAGAGCCTCAACAACGCGTTGCGCGCCGGAAGCGTGAAAGGCACCACGCAGTTTGTCACTACGCGCTTCGGCAACGTGCTCGGTTCCAACGGCTCGGTGATACCACTGTTCCGCGAGCAGATAAAGCGCGGAGGTCCCGTAACCGTTACACATCCGGACATCATACGCTTCTTCATGCTCATACCCGAAGCTTGCCGGCTGGTGCTCGAGGCAGGGACAATGGGGAAGGGCGGCGAAATCTTCGTGTTCGACATGGGCAAGCCTGTGAAGATTGCCGACCTTGCGCGGCGCATGATACGGCTCAGCGGCATGACCGGTGTGGAGGTGAAGTTCACCGGACTGCGCCAGGGCGAGAAACTCTACGAGGAAGTGCTCAGCGAGGCCGAGACAACCCTGCCCACGTTCAACCCCAAGATAAAAATCGCCAAGGTCAGGGAATACGACTATGCCGAAGTGCAGAAAATGATTGAACGCCTTGTGGCCACCAGCCGGAAATACGACGATATGCTTACCGTGGAGCAGATGAAGTTCATCGTGCCCGAATACAAAAGCCGCAATTCTGTATACGAGAAACTCGACTCTTCTGCCTGCAACTGCTGACGCCTTTCCCGCATTCGGTATGCCCGCTCTGCTCTGCAGTAGCGGCGCTGCCGACCTTTGTGCGTGCAGTTCATGCTCGGCCCCGGTTGCCGGTGAAACATGGCGC
>CAVFSQ010000078.1:0-6785 GCA_963625145.1 Bacteroidaceae bacterium
GTCTATGGCAAACCGCTTGTGTATCTCGACAACAGCGCTACAACGCAGAAACCCCGCGCCGTGGTCGATGCGATATCGTCGGAATATTATTCCGAAAATGCAAATGTTCACAGGGGAGTGCATTTCCTGTCACAGCAGGCTACCGAGCTTCACGAGTCGGCCCGTGCGAGAATAGCGCGTTTCCTGAATGCAGGCAGCGCCTCAGAGATAGTGTTCACACGGGGAGCCACCGAGGGACTTAACCTTGTGGCGGCGTCGTTCGGCGAAGCTTTTCTGAAAGAAGGCGACGAGGTGATAGTGTCGGCTATGGAGCATCATTCCAATATTGTGCCATGGCAACTGCTGGAGATGCGCAAGGGAATTAAACTGAGAGTGATTCCTGTTGACGCTGAAGGCGAACTTCTCATTGACGAATACCGGAAACTGTTCAACGAACGTACAAGAATAGTCTCGGTAACCCATGTGTCGAATGTGCTAGGAACTGTGAGCCCCGTAAAAGAGCTTGTTGCCATCGCCCATGCGCACAATGTGCCGATAGTAGTGGACGGAGCGCAGAGCGTGCCGCATATAAAAGTTGATGTGCAGGATATGGACTGCGACTTTTTTGCATTCAGCGGGCACAAGGTATACGGTCCTACCGGTATCGGGGCACTTTACGGCAAGGCAGAATGGCTTGACAGGCTTCCACCTTATCAGGGCGGAGGCGAAATGATAAAGAATGTGCATTTCGGGCATACGGAATTTGAGGATGCACCCTTGAAATTCGAAGCAGGGACTCCCGACTATGTGGGAAGCCATTCCCTTGCAACGGCAATAGACTATGTGGAAACTCTGGGCCTTGACAATATCGCGGCACATGAGCACGCGCTGCTTGAGTATGCAACCGAAAGACTTATGGCAATTGACGGAATGCGCATATTCGGCCGCGCGCGCAGCAAGTCGGCCGTGTTGTCGTTCGTCGTCGGCAATATCCATCCGCTCGATTTGGGCACATTGCTCGACCGCCTTGGAATAGCGATACGTACGGGTCATCATTGTGCACAGCCGCTGGTGGAAAGCTTGGGTGTGCAGAGTGTGGCGCGCGCATCGTTTGCACTTTACAATACCCGTGAGGAAGTCGATGCGCTTGCCGACGGAATAGAAAAGGTGATAAAAATGTTCTGAACCGTATAGGCAATGTTGTCGGGCAAACTACATAAAGTGGAATTCGAGGCGGGATGCGATGAGGCCGGGCGCGGTTGCCTGGCCGGCAGTGTGTTTGCCGCCGCAGTGATACTTCCCGATGGATACAAGCACGACGGCATTATGGACTCGAAGAAACTTTCGGCCCGGAAACGCGATGAAATGCGCACAGTAATAGAACGTGATGCTTTGGCGTGGGCAGTGGGGGAAGTGTCGGCTGAGGAAATAGATAGGATAAATATACTCAATGCTTCGATTTTGGCAATGCACCGCGCACTCGACAAACTGGACATACGCCCGCAGGCAGTAATAGTTGACGGCAACCGCTTCAAACCCTATGGCAACATTCCCTATACTACGGTGGTAAAAGGCGACGGCAAATATCTTTCGATAGCGGCCGCTTCCATTTTGGCCAAGACGTGGCGCGATGAGTATATGGAACGCATTGCCGCCGAATATCCGCAGTATCATTGGGACAGAAACAAAGGTTACCCCACGGCCAGCCAGCGTGATGCAATACGCAAATACGGGATAACGCCTTACCATCGGCACAGTTTTACTCTGCTGCCGGTCGAAGAGCCGCAATTGCCGTTTGATTTCAGCGAGTAGGATTTACAACGAAAAAGATACAGCAATGACTGACAATGATACTTTCGATATACGTGCCGAGCAGACCGGTATGCCTTCCGAGCGTGATTACGAAAACAAGTTGCGCCCTTTGAGGTTCGGCGACTTTTCGGGGCAGAACAAGGTGGTTGACAATTTGCGCGTGTTTGTTGAAGCGGCACGGCGGAGAGGCGAACCTCTCGACCATACATTGCTTCACGGTCCTCCGGGATTGGGAAAGACAACGCTTTCAAACATTATCGCCAATGAACTTGGCGTGGGATTCAAACTGACGTCGGGGCCTGTGCTCGACAAACCCGGAGACCTTGCCGGGCTGCTTACGTCGCTCGATGCGAACGATGTGCTTTTCATTGACGAGATACACCGCTTGTCGCCCGTTGTCGAGGAGTATTTGTACTCGGCCATGGAGGATTTCCGCATTGACATTATGATCGACAAAGGGCCTTCGGCAAGAAGCGTGCAGATAAACCTCAATCCGTTTACCCTTGTCGGTGCCACCACACGCAGCGGACTTCTTACCGCGCCGTTGCGGGCACGCTTCGGCATCAATATGCACCTTGAGTACTACGATGCAAAAGTTCTGTCGGGCATAGTGGTGCGCTCGGCCCATATACTCGGCGTTGAAATCGACGCGGAGGCTGCGGGTGAGATTGCTTCGCGAAGCCGCGGAACGCCGCGTATAGCCAATGCACTGCTACGGCGCGTGAGAGACTTTGCCGAAGTGAAGGGTACCGGCAGAATAAACATCGCTATCGCAAAAATAGCCCTTGAAGCATTGAATATTGACCGTTATGGCCTTGACGAGATAGACAACAAGATACTTACTACGATAATAGACAAGTTCAAGGGTGGCCCTGTTGGAATCTCGACTATAGCTACGGCTATAGGCGAAGACTCCGGAACTGTAGAAGAGGTTTATGAGCCGTTCCTTATTAAAGAGGGATTTATCGTCCGCACCCCGCGCGGCAGGGAAGTTACCGACCTTGCCTATCGCCACCTCGGGCGTATGCCTATGCACGATGACCGCACTCCATCACTATTCGATTGAACAGAAATACGTACAGATATGATAACTTTTGATTCGATGCAAATAGATATGCCCGACCTTTCGCGCTTCGACTACAACAATTGGATAACACGCATTGTAGGGAAGTACGGACGCGAGCTCGGCGATGTCAACTATATGTTTTGCGACGATGCCACCATTCTCGACTACAACCGCCGTTTTTTGGGGCATGACTACTATACCGATGTTATTACGTTCGACAGCGATGAAGGCAATACCGTAAACGGCGACATAATAATAAGCCTGGATACCGTGCGCACGAATGCCAATGAATTCGGTACTGCTTACGAAGACGAACTCGACCGCGTCGTGATACACGGCATACTTCACCTCTGCGGAATCAACGATAAAGGACCAGGCGAACGCGAAATCATGGAAAAGGCCGAGAATGAAGCCCTGGCGGTGAGGAATGGTTGAAAATATTCTGAAACACAGCGAAAATTGCTATTTTTGCAAAAAGAACAGTGACTGAGAAACCGAAACATTTTTTTGAAACAATGAAAATTCTTTTACTGGGAAGCGGCGGACGCGAACATGCGCTTGCCTGGAAAATTGCCCAAAGTCCCCAAGTCGATAAACTTTACATAGCTCCCGGAAATGCCGGAACTGGCGAAGTGGGTGAGAATGTAAGGTTGAATATCGGCAATTTCGAGGAAGTCGGCGAATTCGTAAAGGCCAATGGAATAGGAATGGTGGTAGTCGGCCCCGAAGTCCCGCTGGTAAACGGTATTGTGGACTATTTCCGCTCGGCCGATGAAGCGCTCAAGAAAGTAGCTGTTATCGGCCCGTCGAAGGCCGGTGCGCAACTTGAAGGCAGCAAGGATTTCGCCAAGCATTTCATGCGTCGTCACGCTATTCCTACGGCCGAATACCGCACTTTCGACGCTACAACCATAGACGAAGGGCTCGCTCTGCTCGACACGCTTCGCCCACCTTATGTGCTCAAGGCCGACGGACTTGCTGCCGGAAAGGGTGTGCTTATTCTCGATAATCTCAACGATGCCAAGCGCGAGTTCAAGGATATGCTCGGAGGCATGTTCGGCGATGCTTCGGCACGCGTTGTCGTTGAGGAATTCCTAAGCGGAATAGAGTGCTCTGTGTTTGTTCTTACCGACGGAAAGAGCTATAAGATTCTTCCCGAAGCAAAGGATTACAAGCGTATAGGCGAACACGATACCGGCCTTAATACTGGTGGCATGGGCTCGGTTTCACCGGTGCCTTTTGCCACAAAGGAATGGATGAAGAAGGTGGAAGACCGCATTATCCGGCCTACAGTGGAAGGACTTGCCGAAGAGCAGATAGACTATCGTGGCTTCATCTTCTTCGGCCTTATAAATGTGGATGGAGAGCCTATGGTGATTGAATATAACTGCCGCATGGGTGACCCCGAAACCGAAACCGTGATGCTGCGCCTTAAAAGCGATATCGTTGATTTGTTCGAAGGCGTTGCTGCCGGTGATCTCGACAAGCGCTCGATAGAATTTGACGACCGTTCTGCCGTATGCGTGATGCTCGTTTCAGGAGGATATCCTCAGGAATACCGGAAAGGTTTCCCCATCTCCGGTCTTGACCAAAAGGGGAACAGTATTCTTTTCCATGCAGGCACGGCCAGCGACGGCGAACGCGTTGTGACTTCCGGAGGAAGGGTTATAGCCGTGTCGTCGTACGGCAAAGACAAGGCCGAAGCCCTTGCCCGTTCCATGGAAGTGGCTTCGAAAATTTCATATGAGGGGAAATATTTCCGTTCAGATATAGGACAGGATCTTTGATTTCGCTCTTTTGACAGTGGAAGAGAGTGGATTGCGCTATAATATCGTCACCGGCAGTTTTACATTGCCGGCGACGATTGCTTTTGCCGCCTTCATGTGGTATGCCGGCTGCAAGACGGCCGCCGATGCCGCTTTGTGGTGGGGCGGCCTCGCATGTGTTTTGCTCGCGGCATTCGCTCTGATGGCGTTCGACAACTCCTTTTCCCTTATGCGCGAGCGGACCCGCATGGTGCCATCTGTTTTCATAGCCATTTCGGGGGCAATGACTTTTACCCATGGGCTTACAGTAGATTTTATACCGTCGGTTTTCCTTCTTCTGGCTTATGCCGTGCTTTTCCTGTCGTATCAGAAAGGCAAGGCCCAAGGATATATGTTCCATGTGTTCCTGTTTGTGGGAATTGGGGCGCAGATATTCCCGCAGATGCTGTATTATGTGCCGTTTTTGTGGCTTTCCATGATAGTCCAAATGCGTTGTTTTACTGTCAGGGCCTTTTTTGCTTCGCTTCTCGGTGTTCTGATGCCTCTTGTGGCGTGTGAATCCTACCGGCTGATATGCGGAATACCAACTGAGACCGTAACTTTTGCAAAAAGTCTCGCCGATGTGCCGTTGCCAGATTACAGTTTGCTTTCCGAACACAAGGTAGTGTCGGGCGGATTCGTCGTTTTTGCGCTGGCAGTGGCCGTTATTCACTTTTCGCGCACCAAATTCAACGACAAGATACGCACCCGCATGTTTTTCTACTCGTTGATGATTGGCGAACTGGCTACATTGGTATTTGTTGTGGCCCTGCCGCAGCATTTTGATGTGCTTTTCCGCATATTGCTTTTGAACGGCTGTGTGATATTGGGGCATCATCTCGCTTTTGCGCGGGGAGTGCTGGCCGACATATGGTTTTATGTCATGATGCTGTTCGTTGCCTTCATCGCATTCTACAATTTCAACGGTTATGAATTCGGAATATGGCTGAATTGACCGATTTCTTAGTGCAGTTCGGCGGTTTCGGGATGTTTCTTGCGGCTTTCCTGGCCGGCAGCATAGTGCCTTTCAGCTCGGAAGTGGTTATGACGGCCCTTCAGCTTGCCGGCGTGCCGAACGTAAGCCTTTTGGTGTGGGGCACGGCCGGCAATGTTTTGGGAAGCAGTCTGAACTATGGGCTAGGAAGGCTGGGTAAGATTGAGTGGCTTGAAAAGTACGCACATGTAAAGAAGCAAAAGATTGAAACGGCTGAAAGATTTGTGCAGAAATACGGACCTGCCATGGCACTGTTGGCGTGGATTCCGCTTCTTGGCTCGGCCATAACCGTGGCGCTTGGGCTTCTCCGTTCCAATTTCCCCGCAACGCTGCTGTTTATGACAATCGGGAAAGTTTTGCGCTATGCAGTGATTGTCTATGCCGTAGGGCAGATGCAGTGACAGAAGTGCTGCGGAGGCAAATATTCCGCGAAAAACCTTTTTTAACTTGCACACCGGCGGAGCGGGTGCAAAAGTGCCGCAAACCTTTTGGCAACCGCGCTTTTGCAACGGTAAACAAATGTTTAATTTGCGGCGAAAACGGATAACTGGTAAGCTATCTTGTTCTTTATGACCACTTTTTTCTTGGCTATTCGGAAATAAATGCATACCTTTGCATCGGTATGAGAAAAGTGGAATACAATATAGTAAGAAAACTGATGGTCGTATCAGTGTTGTTGCTTGTGTTCGTATGCTCTTCAAGTGCTCAGCAAACTGGCAAGGCTACTTATTATTCCCATCGTCTGCATGGGGCGAAGATGAGCGACGGCAGCAAATACCACCGCGACAGCATGACTTGCGCCCACAAAACCTATCCGTTGGGCTCAACGCTTAAGGTTACCAATCTGGTGAACAACAAGGAAGTTATAGTAAAGGTTACCGACCGCGGCCCTTACGGTCATAAGCGGATAATTGACTTGTCATATGCAGCTGCAAAGGAACTTGACATCATCCGAAGCGGTGTGGCAAGCGTGCAGGTCGAAAAAATCGAACCGTGGATTCCTTTCAATAGCGAAAAGTCTTCGGGAGTTCCGATGCTCAAACTGACAGATCCCAACACTGGCGAATATGTCACTTTGGCTGAGGCAAAGAAAACCATTGACCGCGAACTTGCAAAGAAGTCGCAGCAG
>CAVFSQ010000079.1:0-6753 GCA_963625145.1 Bacteroidaceae bacterium
CAAAAAATGCTGCATGAAGATATATGCCGAATAGAAATCTGCTTCTGACAGTGGTTGCGGCAACACTGCTTCTGGTCTCTGCCGCAGGATGCACTTACCCCACGCCTTCCGGCGACCTGAACTGGGACTACACGCCCCAGCAGCGTGACTCCGTGGAGTTCGCACACTCGCACCACTACACCGAAAACTCTAATTTCAGGGTTTCGCGCGACAGCATCATGCTACTCCCACAATCGCCAGCCGACATTGTGGAATCGATGACCGACACCGTGTGGCTGCGCAAGAACGACAGAATAGTGGTGGCAGGCTTTGCAAGGACAGCAACCGAAGGAGCCGACAGCATTTGGGTGAAAGTGGCGCGCGACCAAGCTACCATGGGATGGTTGTGCGAAAACGAATTCCTCGACAGCGCAATACCCGACGACCCCATTTCGGTTTTCATACACATGTTTTCGGGAAAAAGAGCCACAGCACTGCTATGCGTGGCGGCAATCGCAGTAGGCATACTCCTGCTAAAGGCTATACGCCGCCGCAAGACACGCATCGTGCACTTCAACGACATCGACAGCCCATTCCCCACCCTGCTGTGCATCGACGTAGCCATGATGGCTGTGGTCTATGCCTCAGTGCAGCACTTCGTTCCGCAGACATGGCAGGAATTCTATTTCCACCCCACGCTCAACCCCTTCGCCGTACCTCCGGCGCTCGGACTTCTGATAACCGGATTCTGGACTATGACAATACTGGCCCTGGCAAGCATCGACGACATGGCCCACAAACTGGACTGGACCGAAGCTGTGCCGTATACGGTTTCGCTTGCAGGGGTAATGGCCGTGGTGTATCTGCTGTTTGTAGTGACTACAAGGTTCTACATCGGATACCCGCTGTTTGCTGCATACACAGTGCTGGCTTCAACGCTGTATGCCCGTCGCCGGATGTTCAGGTACGTATGCGGCATGTGCGGGCACAAACTGCGCCACAAAGGCACATGCCCGTTTTGCGGAGCACGCAACGTATAAACTGCTTTTTCGAGCCGCAACAACTTGCTGAAAAGCAAAAAAAACGCCTCCCAAGTTGGTCATTTCCATATTTTTTTGTTCCTTTGCACCGCTTTCCGCGTAGCCGCTGGCAAGAATATCGAGTGGCTTGTTGATGCTGCGTTGGGACGGACAAACAATTTTATTTACAAAAATGGTTGATCTAATTAAAGTTGCTGAAGAAGCATTTGCCACTGGCAAGGAATTTCCCGCATTCCGTCCGGGTGACACCATCACCGTGGCATACAAAATCGTCGAGGGAAACAAGGAACGTATCCAGTTGTTCCGCGGTATCGTAATCAAGATATCGGGACATCAGAATCAGCGCCGTTTCACAGTGCGCAAGATGAGCGGCACCGTAGGCGTTGAGCGTATCTTCCCTATCAGCTCTCCCAACATCGAGAGCATAGAAGTAAACAAGCGTGGTAAAGTTCGCCGTGCAAAACTCTACTATCTCCGCGAGCTCACCGGCAAGAAAGCACGCATCCGCGAAAAGAAATCGAATATTACCAAGGCGTAATTTCTGCGGATATTGCAAAACAATTGCGGCAGGCTGTTTCGATGGCCTGCCGCAAATTTTATGTGCTTTGCCGCCCGAAAGGGGCTGTTGGTTTTTCATTGAAGTCCATACCAGCCAACTACTGCGCCGCGGTTTCGGCTAGTATTCTTTCCAGTTCCTCACCGGTGATGTCAAGCCGGCACTTGCCGTTGAAAGCCACCGATATGCCCCCCGTTTCCTCCGACACGATTACGGCAAGCGCATCGCTTTTCTGCGTTATTCCTATTGCAGCGCGATGGCGCAGGCCAAGGCGCCGCGGAATGTCATCGTCGTGCGAAACCGGCAGGATGCACCCCGCTGCCGCTATTTTGCCGTGCGATATCACCATGGCACCGTCGTGCAAGGGGCTGTTCTTGAAAAAGATGTTCTCGATGAGCCTTTGCTTTATATCGGCATTTATCACTTCGCCGGTCTTCTCGATATCTCCAAGGCCGACATAGCGCTCGAACACAATGAGGGCTCCTGTTTTCTGGGCACTCATCGACATGCACGCCCTTACTACGGGGAACACACCCGCGATGCCCTGCTCGCCCCCTTCACGGCCTTGCCTGACAAAGAGCCTCACGATGCGCCCTATCGAATGATGGGTGCCGAGGGTGGAAAAGAAGTTGCGTATGTCTTCCTGGAAAATTATGATGAGCGCAATGGCGCCAATGTTTACCGCCTTGTCCATTATCGAGCCGAGAAGACTCATATTGAAGATTTTCGACACGAAAATCCATATTATAATGAACACAAGTATTCCCATAAACACGTTTCCCGAGCGAGACTCTTTCATCAGGCGGTAGATGTAATAGAGCAGTATCGCTACGAGAAGAATGTCGATTATGTCCTTTACTGAAAACGAAAGCATAGGCAGAATACTTTATAGGGCAGAAAGCGTCTGTTTCACAATTTTCACCGCCTCAACGGCCTGCTTCACATCGTGCACCCTAAGTATGGAAGCGCCCTTGAGAAGGGCTATGGTATTGCACACGGCAGTTCCGTTGAGCGCTCCGTCGGCATCGGTGCCGAGCAGGCGGTAAATCATAGATTTGCGCGAGACTCCCACCAGAAGCGGGAGCTCCCACACCTTAAAACTGTCGAGGTATGCCATCAGCTGCCAGTTCTGCGCAGCCGATTTTCCGAATCCGAACCCCGGGTCAATTATAATGTCTTTCTGCCCCAAGTCGTGCAGGCGGTCGATGCGCTCTGTAAGAAACGACATAACCCCCTGCATATAGGGCACAGAAGAATCAGTTTGCGAAGTGAGCGGGGCACTGCTGTGCATATTGTCCACAGTTCCGGCAATGTGCATCAGTATATAAGGAACGCCAAGCTGCGCCACGGTAGCGAACATCCGCTTGTCGCCGTCGCCCCCCGACACGTCATTGATTATCGCGGCGCCGAACTCCCCGACACACATTCTGGCCACATCGGAGCGAAACGTATCTATGCTTACGGGGATGTCGGGCACTTCGTCACGTACCACCGAAAAGGCACGCCGAAGGCGCGTCATCTCCTCGCGTTCGTCAACTTCGCTCGAGCCGGGGCGCGTGGAGTATGCGCCTATGTCGATTATCGTGCCCCCTTCTTCGGCTATCTGCCGCGCACGCGCGGCTATTGCCTTTTCGTCGAAAGTGCGCGACGAGGCATAAAACGAATCGGGCGTGACATTGAGTATGCCCATTATCTGCGGCTTGCCCAAATCGAGAAGCCTGCCGCCGACATTCACCATATATGGTACCAGTCCTTTCATTTCTTGTCGGCCACGATGGTATGGCTGCCCTGCAGGAGTTCAACCGTGTAGCCTTCGCTGGTCTTTTCTATGGATTTCACGCCCTTTGTAGGCTTCGCCGAACCGTTTACCTTTATACTGCCGGAATTTGGAGCGGGCACATAGATGGTTGCCGTAGAGCCTACCGGCACTTCAACCGCCACATTCACCTGCTGCCTCATATTGGTAACATTAGAGTAAACCTTGCCGTAGGGCGACTCTTTCGAATAAGTGGCATTGAGCAGACTGTCGGCCAGCACGGGGCGAACAATGAGATGACGATATGCAGGGGCTTCGGGGTCGGTATTCACTCCGGCCAGCTTGCGGTAAAGCCATGTAAGCGCGCAGCCAAGGAATGGATGGTTTTCGGAGTTCTGGCCGTCGAACTGCTCCCACATGGTGGTTGCGCCATCGACTACCATCTTGCCGAACGACGGGAAATCGGTTTTGTTCATGGCATTGTATGCCACATTGGCGTTACCCATGCGTGCAAGGTTCTCGAAAAGCACTTCGAGCGCCAGATAGCCGCCGTTGAGGTGCCCCTGATGCTTCACGCTGATTTCGTTGGCAAGAATAGCGGCAAGCCCCGGGCGCTTGGCATCCAAGCCCATTTCGGCTGCGAAGGCATTGCATCCGTAATCACCGTATCCGTCGGTATCGTTAGCGTAAAAGGCTTTGTCGTAGGCATCCTTCGTGCTCTCGGCAAGTTCACTGTAGCGTTTTGCATCGTCGGTTTTCCCCAAGACCTTGGCCATTTTGCACATGCGGTCGGCACAGCGCCAAAGCATGTAGGTATGCACTTTTTCATCGGCAGGAAAACCGTAGGGCGGCACCCAGTCGCCAAGGTTAAGCCAGTAGCAGTCGGAGTTGTCGATGGCATTCTTGCGTTTCTGGTGCATCACACCGTGTTCGCCTACCCATGTAGTCATATACTGCATTTGTCTTGCCGCAGCATCGTAGTTTTCTTCCAGCACTTCGCGGTCGCCGTAGTTCAGATAGTGTTCCCAAGGCATGATGACCATTGCGGCTCCCCAAGCCACGCCGCCTCCGGCCCCCGGACACCACGGCGCAGAATTGGGTTCGTAGCCGGTGACCTTGTCCTGTGTGTCGCGCATGGTATTGAACCAGCTCTTGAAGAATGCAGCGGCATCGAAGTTGTGCATGACGGTAGAACATACAGCCTGTCCGTCGCCCGTATAGGGTATGCGCTCACGGTGGGGGCAGTCGCTTTCCACACCGCAGTGGATATTATCTCTCTCCGTGCGCTGCCACATATGGTTTATGACGTTGAACAGTTCGTTCGACGAACTGAATGCGCCGTTCACCTCCATGTCGGTGTTAACGGCTTCGGCAGTAATCTGGTCAGCCTTCGGCATTACGCCCGAAACGGTCACCTTGCGGAACACGTACCACGTAAACTGCGGAGCATACTCCACCGGGGCTTCGTCTTTGAACGTATAGTTCACTTCCTGCGGGTAAACGCTTTCATAGCGTATTTTCATCACCTTTCCCTTTTCGGCCGCCAGTCCTTTGATACGCACATGGCCGGAAATCATTTCGCCGAAATCTATGGTGTAACTGCCGTCGTCGTTGCGCTGGTATGCCTGCGGCTTTATAACCTGCGTCACGCGGTCGGGATTGGTGTCGAAAGCCACCAACTTGCCGTCGGGCGCCTTGCGGGGAACGGCATTCTGCCACCCGGAATCGTCGAAGTCCGCGTTGCACCACCCGGTTATTTCCTTCTGCGCATCATAGTTTTCACCGGCATAGATATCGCAGCTTGTTATGGCACTTTCGTGCGCCTTCCATGTAGGGTCGCTCACAATGGTCTGTCTACTGCCGTCGTTGTAAGTGATTTCTATCTGGCACAGGAACCTCGGCGAGCCGAATGCCCCAAGACGGTCTACGCGTGTGTCGTAATATCCGCTGGCTATCATTGCGCCCACGGCATTGTTTCCCGTGCGCAGCATGTGGGTAATGTCGTAATGGAGGTATGCCACGCGAAATCCCGACGACTGCTCATCGAGCGATATTCCGCGGCGGTATTTCAAGTCGGGGCGCGAGGTGTAGTTGGTGAAGTTCGGTACCAACAGGTCATCGCCCACCTTACTGCCGTTGACAAAAAGCTCGAAATGCCCCAAACCGGTAACGAAAGCCTTGGCAGAACGTATGCCGCGCTTCACGCTGAAGCCTTTGCGCAGATATGGTACCGGCGGGAACGTTTCAATGCACCGGCTGGTCTTCATGTCGAACTGCGGCTCTTCGCCCTGCCACGGTGCACCTATCCACTGGGCTTTCCAGCTGCCGGGCTTCAGCCCCGTGGTAAACATGTGCATCGGGCTCCACTCCGACTCCTTGCCTTTGCTGTTCCACACCTTCACGCGCCAGTAGTAGCTGGTGCCCTCGGCAAGCCCGGGCATGCCGGCCCTGACGAGATATGAGTCGGCCGACTTCACTTTCTTGCTGTCCCACACGTCGGGCTTTTCGGAAAGCAACGCTTCGGGCGAAGTTGCCACACATATTCTATAGGCTTTCTGCACCTCGCCCTTTGCTCCGAAGGCTGCGCGGTTTATCCACGAAAAGCGCGGGTTGGCGCACGGCGACTCCGGCACATCGACCAGAACATTTCTTTTAAGGTGCTCCACACTCAGGTTCCCTGGAGAGAGCTGGCCGTATACCGACGTGACAAGCGATACGGAGGCGATGGCGCAAAGGCGCCGCAGACTATACAGGTTCATATTATAATAGAGTATTAAAGGTTTCTACATTATGCAAATATACACATTCCCCCGCGGGAAAGCTGCATTTGCCTGTAATAAAATTAGGGAAAATTGGCGGCAGGGGTGACGCGCCGAAGGCGCTGGCCATCGGGTGCAAGCCCCGCAGTGAGGGTGCGAAAAACACCTCGTCGTCGGCAGTGATGATTGCCAAGCCGCGCACTTTTTTGTCTTTTGATTTTCCATAAATGCCGCATTAACTGTTTGCGATGCAAAGCTAAAATAACATATCGACTTTAAGGAAAAAATCACAAAAAGTTTAATTCCAAAATGAGAGAAGGTGTAAAAATCGTAAAAGTGTCAAAATTCAAAGTCGAAAACATGGAAGTTCATAATGCTTTTGAAAAACAGCGGAAGAATCTGATTTCATTAAGGAATGCACCAGTTCTCTATTTTCAATTTACAGAGTAATAATATATGCTTTTCTCATTGCAGCAACCGGGAAAAATAGAATTTTGACACTTTGACGTTTTTGACGCCCCGGCTCTTCCGATATAAGAAAACTCTCCGTGCGTTGCGCTCAAGTTCACTGCGTTTCCCGCACGCGCTCTGCGCAGTGCGGGAATCTTTTTCTGCGCAGCGCGCGAGAATGCTACATGAGGGTATTTTGAGGATACTATATTG